>NZ_JAJCNF010000017.1:0-69900 GCF_020560945.1 Dorea sp. 210702-DFI.3.125 | reverse complement strand
ATTTCGAGGAAGAGGATGACTTCGAGGAAGAGGACGACTTCGAGGAAGAGGATGATTTTGAGGAAGATGATTTCGAGGAAGATGACTTTGAAGATGAGCTTCCTGAGATTCCGGATCCGGAAGAACTTGAAGGAGACTTGGAAATTGAAGAACCATCTGAGGAAGAGATTCAGCGCAGAATTAAGAAGTCAAAAGGAAGTGGAGTTCCATTTGATACCGGATTTGTTGTAACAGGAAGATATGACTTAAGTGCAACCAGTGAGATTGGACTGAAAGCCGGACTGACAGAGGAGCAGAAGAAATTATTCTCTTACTTCGTACCGGTCAGAGGAATGAGTGAACAGATTGTTGCAGTACTTGATAATGACAGACGTGCCCAGAGAGAGGGAACTTCAAGAACCGGTAACTTAATGATCGTTGGCCGTAAAGGATCTGGAAAAACAGTACTTGCAGTAGATATTGTAAAAGCAATCCAGAAACAAAGAAATCTGAAACAGGGTAAAGTTGCTATTGTTACAGGTGAATCGCTGAATAAGAAGGAACTTGGCAATATTATCCAGAAGCTTCGCGGTGGAGCGATCATCATCGAAAAGGCTGGTAAGTTGAATTCCAGAACAATCAAGGAACTGAATGCATTGATGTCAAGAAAGACCGGAGAGCTTCTCTTTGTTCTTGAAGATCAGAGAAAACCTCTGGAGAGAATTATGACAGCTAATCCGGATTTCAAAAAGAAATTCACTTCTAAGCTTGAACTTCCGGTATTCATCAATGATGAGTTAGTAACATTTGGTCAGACTTATGCGAAGGAAAATGGATATAAGCTTGATGAAATGGGAATTCTGGCACTTTACAGCCGAATTGATGTAATGCAGCGTGAAGATCATGCGGTTACAGTTGCGGAAGTAAAAGAAATCATGGATGAAGCAATTAAACATTCACAGAAAGCAAATGTAAAGCATCTTGCAAGACGTGTATTTGGAAAATCTACGGATTCGTCAGATCGCATTATTCTGAAGGAAGAAGATTTTAAAATTTAATGATATAGTGAATGTAAGTGATGAAGCAGGGATACAATTGTAGAAAATTGTATCCCTGTTTTTTGTCTGGAATCGAGTGACATAGATTGAATTTTGTGTTCCGCTAAGGTATACTTAAGATATTGAAATCCGGATGAAATGTGAGGGAAGTTTATGGAGAAAGAATGGAAAGCTTATGAAATCGGAGAATTAGATCAGTACCTTTTCGGACAGGGAAATCACTACGAAATTTATAAGAAGCTGGGTGCACATATGGTGGACGACGAAGGGCAGGAAGGAGTTTATTTTGCTGTCTGGGCACCGAATGCGAAATCCGTGTCTGTAGTGGGGGAATTCAATGACTGGGATCGCACAAGAAACCCTATGACAAGGGCGGAATATATCGGAATTTACACATGCTTTGTACCGGGAGTAAAAGAAGGCATGATGTATAAGTTCTGCATTGAGACGATTACAGGGGAGTATCATATGAAGGCAGATCCGTATGCCAATTATGCAGAACTTCGTCCGGGTACAGCATCAAGAATAACGAATATTGAGAATTTGAAATGGACCGATAGTTCCTGGATGACTGCACGGGAAAAATGGAACCACAAAAAAGAACCAATGTCTGTATATGAGGTTCATATGGGTTCTTGGAAGAGGCACCCAGGCACAGAGGACGAGGGATTCTATACTTATCGTGAGTTTGCAAAAGAAATCACAAAGTATATGAAAGATATGGGATATACGCATGTGGAGATCATGGGAATCGCAGAACACCCATTTGATGGATCATGGGGATATCAGGTGACAGGATATTATGCGCCGACAAGCCGTTATGGAACACCGGAAGATTTTGCGTGGATGATCAATTATCTGCATAGAAATGGAATCGGTGTCATTATGGACTGGGTTCCGGCACATTTTCCAAAGGATGAGCATGGACTTGCCGAGTTTGACGGAACAGCAACTTACGAGTATGCAGATCCAAGAAAAGGGGAGCATCCGGACTGGGGGACGAAGATATTTGATCTTGGCAAGAATGAGGTAAGGAACTTCCTGATTGCCAATGCACTTTTCTGGGTGGAGCACTTCCATATTGATGGACTTCGTGTTGATGCAGTTGCTTCTATGCTGTATCTGGATTATGGAAAGAAAGACGGAGAATGGGTTCCGAACCAGTATGGAGGTAATGAGAACCTGGAGGCAGTAGATTTCTTCAAGCATCTGAACACAGTTGTACTTGGAAGAAATCCGGGTGCACTTATGATAGCGGAAGAGTCTACGGCATGGCCGAAGGTAACTGGAGATGTAGAAGACGGAGGTCTTGGATTTAGCCTTAAGTGGAATATGGGGTGGATGCACGACTTTACGGAATATATGAAGCTGGATCCGTATTTCAGAAAAGACAATCATCATATGATGACATTTGCCATGAGTTATGCGTACAGCGAAGATTACATTCTCGTACTGTCGCATGATGAGGTTGTCCATTTGAAATGTTCCATGATCAATAAGATGCCAGGACTTGGATTTGATAAATATGCGAACCTGAAAGCAGGATATGCATTTATGATGGGACACGCCGGAAAGAAATTGTTGTTCATGGGACAGGATTTTGCACAGCTTCGCGAGTGGTCAGAGGAACGTGAACTGGACTGGTATCTGTTGGAGGAGCCGGAGCATCAGGCAATTCAGTCATGGATGCGTGATCTACTCCACATGTATAAAAAGAAACAGGCGCTTTATGAACTGGATCAGTCATGGGAAGGATTCGAGTGGGTCAATGCAGATGATGCATACAGAAGCATTTACAGTTTTATCCGCCATTCTAAAGATGGAAAGCATAACCTTTTGTTCGTGATCAACTTCACACCGATGGCAAGAGAAGATTACCGTGTAGGCGTTCCTAGAAAGAAGCAGTATAAGCTGATTCTGAACAGTGACGATGTGAAATATGGCGGAAATGGCGAGAAGAGACAGAACATTTATCATGCCGTGAAGAAAGAATGTGATGGAAGACCATATTCATTTGGATACAAATTGCCGCCGTATGGGGTAGCAGTTTTTGAATTTTAAAATGTATAATAAGAGAGGTGTGGAAGAGAAACAGGGAGATGGAATTTGAGTATTCCATCTCCCTGCTAAAGTTATGAATTAATTTTATTCTGCGTTTGTAGAAGTGTCGTTATCAGCATTGTTGTCGGTGCTGCCTGTATCGGTGTTGTTGTCCGTATTTTCTTCGACTGCGTCAGTGCTATCTGTATTATCGGAGTTTTCGGTATCATCGCCTCCGAACAGATCTTTGAAAAATCCTACGATTTTATCCCAAAGTCCTTCCTCTTTTGCCTGATTTACGGCATCGTTTGCTTTGGCTTTTACGGCATCTAATGTGCTGTCGATGATTGCATCATTTCCGAGTGCTGCATCATCTGTATTGTTAATAATTCCGCCGTTGGAGTCATCTCCGCCAAAGAAGCCTTTGATGGAGGACCACAAGTTGCTGAAGAATCCTCCGGATTTCCCGTCCAGGTTGTCGAGAGTCTTTTTCAGTGCTTTGACATCGTAGTCGTACTGGGAAATAGATTCCATCAGACTTGTGATTTTTGCAAGCTGGTCATCGGTCAGTGTAATTCCCTGCTTATCGGCTGCGTCAGAAATCGCGTCCTGAATATCGGACGGATCAGTCAGTTTATCTTCAATAACGGATTCTTTGACATCGTTGATCAGATCAGATGCTGTATCCTGACCGAGATCCTTGGCGAGGTCACCGGTTGTTACCAGCTCTTCTGTTGCAGTTGCTTTCTGGTCTTCGGAAAGTTCTTTCCCACTGGCTTTTTCGTAAGCCATCATAATACCTGTCAGTGCACCGGTTCCGGATACTTCAATTGGAGATCCGGCAACAACGTTACAGTTCTCAACGCCGGAAGTCAAAAGTGTACTGGCGATCATAGAACTTGTTACAAATGTTAGGTTTGCGACTTTTACCTGAATTCCGCCGCTGTCTGTCGGCTCAACATAAGAACAGCTATATGTTCTTGTACCAATCTGGGATTCGGTTGCGATCCCTTCCATATATTTTCTTTCGTCTGTGTTCGTGACTTCGATCGTGTCTACCTGATCGGCGGAAGTACCGAAGTATTTGTACATAGAAGCTTTCTGCTCGTCGGATAAGTTCGCTCCGAGAGTGACTACTTTTGCGCTGTCAGCCAGGGCAGTTACCGGCAGGCTTACAGATGCCAGAATGATTGCCAGGCTAAACGGCAGAACCCTTTTTAATTTTTTCATACTCATAATTATCCTGTGGTGTCAGACGCCACATCTCCTTTCTGTACCCCCAATAATAGCATACTTGTGTAAAAGTAAAAAGTAAAAAATTCTTAACTATTTCGAAAGATTTTGTTACGGCTTGTGTACATCTGTGGACTAAGACAAGATTTCCAGTATTCTGGATTCAAATGTGTGTTCATCCACCATTCCCCCCATGGCACCGACTGACTTTTTATCTTTGAAGAGAACAAATGTCGGGACGATTTCCGGGGCGTATTCTGCGGCGAGTACTGCAGATTCTTCAATTTCGACTTCGCAGAACTTGATCTTTCCGGCGTATTTCTTTTCGATATCCTCCACGACCGGCTTCATCATGGCACATTTCCCGCACCAGATAGCGTAGAACATAACGACGACCGGGAGAGAGGTATCTTTTACTTCTATTTGAAAATTTTTTGCAGTTAAATGTAACATCAAATCAACCTTTCTGATCAGTGCCTTCGGCAGTCAGAACCGTGGTTCAGAATATCATATACTTCTTTCAGGGATTTTCTGAAACAACCGATCCACCTGTGCAGACACCGATTTCGATAAGTGTATTCAAAAAACTTTTGTCGGAAGTTTTTTTTGTTATGACAATTTCGGCTCATGGCGAACAGACTCCGAAGGCTTTCTCATTAATAATATATGCGCTGTAGCGCTAAGAAAGTCACAGCAGACATCTTCTTTTAGCAATGAGCTTGCAAATCGGGTGATCCATGGATGAAAATTTCTCTTCATATTCTGTCATAATATTTCCAACGTTCATAATTTCATCATGGTGCAGGTCATAAGTACATTCGGAAATGCCCCATGTTTCGGATTCCCCTAAAGACTCAACGGAAAAATCAAAAAGATCACGGTTATCTGTCTTGAATTCTACCTGTCCGTCCTGGACAAGCACCTTGTCGTAACGTGCAAAAAAATCCGGTGACGTGAGGCGCCTTCTTGCATGGCGGGCTTTCGGCCATGGGTCGGAGAAGTTCAGATAGATCCGGTCAACTTCATTTTCAGCGAACACATTTGCTATGTCCTGTGCGTCCATACAAATGAAGCGAATGTTTGGCAGAGTGCTTTCGTTTTCTTCTATATATATGTTTAACTTTTCCACAGCACGGAGAAGGACGCTTGTGTAGCGCTCGATTCCGATGTAGTTGATCTGTGGATTTTTCTGAGCCAGTGCCATGAGAAAACGGCCTTTTCCCATGCCGATTTCAATGTGGACCGGGTAGTCATTCTGGAATACATCAGATGCCCAGTGACCACGGAATTCTTCCGGAGTCTCGATAACCTGACTGCACTCTTTTAACACGCCTTCGGCGCGGGGTATATTTCTAAGTCGCATATATGCTCTCCTTATTTGTTGTATTTCTTTATTTGCAAACTTCCCAAATCCGGGAGATTCTTGCCTTGCCTTAGTTTACAGGCTTTGGCAAAAAAAGTCAAACTCAATGGTGTATAGCGGTCATATCTATATCATATTGCCGAAAGCAATATGCGTAACGACTAAAATTTTTCTGAAAAACACAAATAATTTGTGCAAATTTTCAACATGTTAAGGAGAAGGTATATAAAACGGGAGGAAAGTGACTAAATTTTGGACAAATGAAAAAACTCAAATAAGAGAATATGCTTAAAAAATTGTCAAATAAAGTAATTGTTAAGAAAAAAAGAAATGATTGACATTTAAAAAACAGGAGAGTAAAGTAATCACGAAATTTGAAGAAGAAAGGGAGGGAGTCATACGGAGAAATTAACAGAGAGTCTGTTGGAAGAGCTGAATTGTGATACAGCATTTACCATTCCGTTATTCGGGGGAATTAAGATTAGTGAGTCCGTGGCGGTCACATGGATCATTATGGCTGTAGTTGTATTGCTGTGTGTCATATTCGTAAGGAATCTCAGTGTAGAGAATCCGGGGAAAGCTCAGCTTTTATTGGAATCCGCAATCGGAAAAGGAGTGGACTTCTTTGAAGATGTTATGGGCAAAGAAAACCGAAGATATATCCCATATCTGATCACGGTGCTGATCTATATCGGAATTGCCAATATCATTGGATTGTTTGGGTTTAAACCGCCGACAAAGGATCTGAATGTCACAATAGCGCTGGCTGTTATGAGTATGTGTCTGATCGAGTATTCCGGAATACATAAAAACGGATTAAAACACTGGGTCAAACATTTTGCAAAGCCGGTTCCGTTCGTCGCACCGATCATGGTACTGGAGATTGTAATCCGTCCATTGTCCTTGTGCATGCGACTGTTCGGTAATGTACTGGGAGCATTTGTAATCATGGAGCTTTTAAAAATAGTAGCTCCGGCGATTATACCAATCCCGTTTAGTTTTTATTTTGATATATTTGATGGATTCTTACAGGCTTATGTATTTGTATTTCTGACGGCGCTGTTCATGAATGAGGAACAGGAGTAAAGCCGGAAGATAAGACGAACAGACTTAAAAGGGATTTAAGAAAACATTTTTAGACAAGAAGAAAAGGAGATTAAGATTATGTTAGTAGCAATTGGAGCAGGTATCGCAGTTTTAACAGGTTTAGGAGCAGGTATTGGTATTGGTCTTGCAACAAGCAAGGCAGTAGACGCTATCGCAAGACAGCCAGAGGCTGAGTCAAAGATCAGCAAGAACCTGATTCTTGGTTGTGCCCTTGCAGAGGCAACAGCTATTTATGGATTTATCATCGGTCTTCTGATTATCCTGATGCTGAAATAATTAGCAGTTCGTAAAGAAGCAGGAGAAAAGAAGAAAGGCAGGTGGGAAAAGGTGATAAAAGTAGATTTGAGCCTTCTCTGGACCATAATAAACCTTGTAGTCTTTTATCTATTACTGAAGAAATTCCTGTTCAAACCAGTTATGGGGATCATGGAAAAGCGTGAGCAGATGATTGCCGACGGACTGAAAAATGCAAGTGACAGACAGGAAGAGGCAGAGTCTCTGAAAAAAGAGTATGAGTCAGCTCTTTCCGGTGCAAAAGAGGAGTCGGTTAAAATCGTTGAAAATGCCCGTGTAGAGGCTAAGAGACAGTCAGATGAGATTCTTGCAGATGCGGACAGAAGAGCAGATGCCACGATCGAACGTGCCAGAAAGACCATCGAGACTGAGCGAAAGCAGGCACTGGATGGCGTTGAGACACAGATTGCAGGACTTGCAATGCAGGCAGCCAGAAAGATTGTAGATGAAGAGACAAGAAAACAAGGAAATCAGGCGATTTATGATCAGTTTTTGGAAAGCGTAGGTGACGCTCATGACGGCAAAGACGAGTAATACAGTAAAGTTCGTTCAGCCGGCAGCAAAGCGCTATGCAAGAGTTCTGTACGAACTGGAAATTCCGAAAGCAGATATTGAGAAAACAAAAGAAATCTTCTGTCAGGTACCGGAAGTATATGAAGTACTGTTAAATCCGGTAATTACGGCAAAGAACAAATACAGTGTTATCGAACAGATATTTCCAAAGTCTATTTGTAATTTCCTGAAGGTAACATGCGAGAACCAGAGAATGGGCATGCTTTGGGACATTTTCGAAAGCTATGATAAATATTGTGAGGAGCAGCAGCAAGTTATGACTGCGACTTTAATATGTGTAGACGAGCCAGACGAAGAGCAGGCTGAGAAGATGAAAACATTTATTATGGATAAATATCATAAATCGAAGGTAAATCTGGAGGTCGAAAAAGACCCGTCACTGCTTGGAGGATTTATCCTGAGAGCGGGCAGTGATGAATATGACTGGAGCATTCGTGGAAGAATGAACCGGTTAGAACAAAAATTGACCTGGAGGTGAACGTAAGTGAGTTCAATCAATTCAGATGAAATTATTTCAATTCTGAAAAGTGAAATAGAGAATTTTGATGAGATCAGTAAAGACAGCGAAGTCGGAACTGTTGTAACAGTCGGAGACGGAATCGCTACCATTTACGGAATCGATCATGCAATGTACGGCGAGATCGTTACCTTCGAAAATGGTCTGAAGGGTATGGTACAGGATATCCAGAAAGACGAGATCGGATGTATCTTATTTGGATCAGATACAGGAATCAAAGAAGGAACAAAGGTTGCACGTACAAAGAAAAAAGCCGGAATCCCGGTAGGAGATAAATTTATCGGAAGAGTTATCAATGCCCTTGGTGCACCAATCGACGGTGCCGGAGAGATTGAGGCAGATGATTATCGCCCGATTGAAAATGAAGCACCTGGAATCATTGACAGAAAATCCGTCAGCGTTCCTATGGAGACAGGAATCCTTTCTATCGATTCCATGTTCCCAATCGGACGTGGACAGAGAGAGCTGATCATCGGTGACAGACAGACTGGTAAGACATCTATCGCAACAGATACGATCTTGAACCAGAATGGAAATGGAGTGATCTGTATCTATGTTGCCATCGGTCAGAAGGCATCAACGATTTCAAAAGTTGTAAATACATTTAAGACATCAGGAGCTATGGATCACACCATCGTATTAGCATCAACAGCAAGCGACTGTGCGCCGCTTCAGTACATTGCTCCTTATGCGGGAACTGCACTGGCAGAGTATTTTATGTACAAAGGAAAAGATGTACTGATCGTTTATGATGATCTTTCCAAACACGCAGTTGCGTACCGTGCATTGTCACTGTTACTTGGTAGATCCCCTGGACGTGAGGCTTATCCTGGAGACGTATTCTATCTGCATTCAAGACTTCTGGAGCGTTCCAGCCGTCTGAGTGAGGAAAAAGGTGGCGGATCTATCACGGCTCTTCCAATCATCGAGACACAGGCCGGAGATGTATCTGCATATATTCCGACAAACGTTATTTCCATCACAGATGGACAGATTTTCCTGGAAAGCAGTTTGTTCTTCTCAGGAATGCGTCCGGCGGTCAACGTAGGATTGTCTGTATCTCGTGTAGGTGGAGATGCACAGACAAAGGCTATGAAGAAGGCAGCAGGAAGTCTTCGTATCGATCTGGCCCAGTATCGTGAGATGGAAGTCTTCACACAGTTCAGTTCAGACCTTGATGATGCAACGAAAGAACAGCTGGAATATGGCAGCGGACTGATGGAGCTTCTGAAGCAGCCGCTTGGAAAACCAATGTCACTGGCAGATAAAGTTATTACACTTTGTGCTGCAAGACATAAAGTCATGCTTGGAATTCCAACTGCAAAAGTAAAAGGATTCCAGATGGATATGTTAAGTTACTTTGCAAGTGTACATCCGGAAATCGCAAGAGAAATCGAGGAGACAAAGGATCTGTCTAAAGAGTTGTCCCAGAAGATCGTGGAGATTGCAGAGGAATTCAAAAAGAGCAGGTGTTAATGTATGGCAAATATCAGAGAAATACAGACACGAATTAACAGTGTAAAAGATACGATGAAAATCACCAATGCCATGTACCTGATCTCTTCTACAAAAATGCGTCAGGCCAGAAAAAAACTGGCAGATGCAGAGCCGTATTTTTATAAATTACAGGCTGAGATTGCCAGAATCCTGCGTCATATGCCGGAAGTGAGCAACCAGTATTTTGACAGTAGGGAAGAAATTCCGAAAGAAGAACGGAAAATCGGATCTGTAGTTATTACCGGTGATAAAGGACTGGCAGGAGCTTACAATCACAATGTAGAAAAAGCAGAAGAGGAAATCATGAAAATGCCGGGACACCACAAATTGTTTGTCGTAGGTGAGCTTGGAAGACATTATTTTGTAAGTCAGGGACATGAGATTGAACAAAATTTCCAATATACTGTGCAGAAACCGAACCTGAGCAGAGCCAGAATTATTTCTGAGACATTGATGGAACAGTTTAATAATGGCGAGCTGGACGAAGTGTATGCTGTCTATACGCGAATGGAGAATTCTATGGTATCTGAGGTGGAGACTGTAAAGCTGCTTCCGCTTGAGAGAAGTGCATTCGGAGAGGACAGCATTCCGGCAAACTTAAGGCGTGAGGCGATTCAGCTATATCCGTCTGTCGAGAGCGTCATGGACAATATCGTACCGAATTATGTAACCGGAATGATTTACGGTTGTTTGGTCGAGGCGTATGCAAGTGAGCATAATGCCAGAATGACGGCTATGAAGTCAGCGACAGACAGTGCTGAGGCAATTATCAAAGATTTGTCTATTGCTTATAACCGGGCAAGACAGGCAGCCATTACGCAGGAAATCACAGAGGTATGCGCAGGTGCGAAGGCACAGAAACGGAAAAGGAAGTGAGAACAGATATGAATAAAGGACGAATTGTACAGGTCATGGGTCCTGTTGTCGATGTTTTATTTGAAGACGGAGAGCTTCCGAATATCAAAGATGCCCTTGAGGTAGATAACGGAGACAAGACTTGTATTATGGAAGTTGCACAGCATCTGGGAAACAGCGAAGTACGTTGTCTGATGCTGGCTGCAAGTGAAGGACTTCACAAAGATATGGAAGTCCGTGCAACTGGAAGCGGTATCAAAGTTCCAGTTGGAGATCAGACACTTGGACGTCTGTTCAATGTGCTTGGTCAGACCATCGATGATGGAAAAGAAATAGAGAAAGATGCAGAGCGCTGGGAAATCCACAGACAGGCGCCTACATTTGAAGAGCAGAGTCCTGCTGTCGAGATCCTTGAGACAGGTATCAAGGTCATCGACCTTCTTGCACCATATGCAAAAGGTGGTAAGATTGGTCTGTTCGGAGGAGCCGGAGTTGGTAAGACTGTACTGATTCAGGAGTTGATCCGAAATGTAGCAACAGAGCATGGTGGATATTCTATCTTTACAGGTGTCGGAGAGCGTTCCCGTGAAGGAAATGACCTCTGGACAGAGATGAAAGCGTCTGGCGTACTTGAGAAGACCGCTTTGGTATTTGGTCAGATGAACGAGCCGCCTGGAGCTCGTATGCGTGTCGCTGAGACAGGACTTACAATGGCTGAGTATTTCCGTGACAAAGAACATCAGAACGTGTTGCTCTTTATTGATAACATTTTCCGATTCACACAGGCTGGATCTGAAGTTTCCGCCCTGCTTGGACGTATGCCATCAGCCGTAGGTTATCAGCCGACACTGGCAACAGAAATGGGTGAATTACAGGAGCGTATTGCTTCTACAAAGAATGGTTCTGTCACGTCCGTTCAGGCAGTCTATGTACCGGCCGACGACTTAACAGACCCTGCACCGGCAACAACATTTGCACATCTGGATGCAACAACCGTACTTTCACGTAAGGTTGTTGAGCAGGGAATTTACCCGGCTGTAGATCCGTTGGAGTCTAACTCACGTATCCTGGAGGCAGACATCGTAGGTGAAGAGCATTATAAAGTAGCCAACCAGGTAACAGAGATTCTTCAGAAGTACAAAGAACTTCAGGACATTATTGCCATTCTTGGTATGGAAGAGCTGTCCGATGAAGATAAAGCAACGGTTATGAGAGCAAGAAAGATTCAGAAATTCCTGTCACAGCCATTCTTCGTAGCTGAGACATTTACAGGAATTCCTGGAAAATATGTACCACTGAAAGAGACAATCCGTGGATTCAAAATGATCATCGACGGAGAAATGGATGAATATCCGGAGGCAGCCTTCTTCAATGTCGGAACGATCGACGAAGTTATCGAGAAAGCAAAGACACTGAAAGACGGAGAGTAAGAGGTGCGTAAACTATGAAAACATTTTGGTTGAAAGTCATAGCCAGTGACCGCGTGGCGTATAACGGACGATGCCAGAAGGTGATTGTACCTGCAGCCGACGGCGGTCAGATGGGAATTCTGGCAGATCATGAGAACATGATCATAGCAATCGAAGTCGGTGAAGCGAAGATGCAGCTGGAAGACGGAACGTGGGAGACACTTGCCGTTGGAACCGGATTCCTTGAGGTTGTTAACAACCGTGTTACCATGCTGGTACAGACCGCTGAAAAACCGGAAGAAATTGACGCCAGAAGAGCAGAAGAACGGCGTGAAGTCATGGAAGAAAAACTTCGGCAGAAGCAGAGTATCCAGGAATACTATCACACGAAAGCATCCCTGGCAAGAGCCATGAACCGGTTGAAGGTGTCAAGGGAGAAGAATACGAGAATTTAACTTCCGTATATATAATAAAATACAGCTATCGTTTGCAAAATGAAATCTATAATTTGCCAACGGTAGCTGTATTTTTATGTAAGTGGAAGTTTAAAGTTTGTGTGAAGGGGAAAGTGTGAATGAAAGGGGAAGATTTTGCTGCGCTATTGACGAGTCAAAGTCAGAGCTTGCTCAAGACCTTGGCGACCGCGAGGTGGGTATGATAAAATAGGGAAATAAGGGAGATGCTACGCAAAGTAGCAGGAAAATGTTTTGATGACATCTTTGTGTGCTTGTGATGTAAAGTGCAGTTTTCTATACTGTAAGTTGTTAGGAGATGTTTAGAGAGTGCAGGCTGTCCAGACAAATAGTTTCGGATAAGAAATATGTCTGTGAAGCAACCTTAAGTTCTGTGATAAGACTCTCGAACGGGTAAGAAAAGACAAGGAGATTATGGATATGACTTTTGCAGAAAATGTGAAGATGCTTCGCAAGCAGGCTGGTATGTCGCAGGAGCAGTTGGCGGAGAAGCTTGGTGTATCGAGACAGGCGGTTACAAAATGGGAGACGGGTGCGGGAATCCCAGATATTGAAAATATAATGGCGATTTCAATGCTGTTTGACATTTCCATAGACGATCTACTTTCAAATGAAAGAGATTCAAAAAAGGTAGTGGAGACGGAGTACTTGTATGAAAGTATTACGGAGTATGATATTGATGAATCGAAGCATTATGATATGAAGCTGGAAGGGGCGAAGTGGCTTATACTGGCTGGATATGAGGGCGAGAAAATCCGGGTCCGACTGGGATCCAATACATTTTCAACTCTTCAGAATGATTTCAAGGTTAAGATTGATGATATCCGGAAACGAATTGATATAGATGTAAAACGAAAGAATGGTGCCACGGAAGCAATGGCGAAGAGTGAAATTGATATTTTCGTGCAGATTCCGGTGCAGTATATAGATAAGATTGAGTGTGAAGCTCATGCGGAAACGGTAGAAATCCGTTCCATAGAATGTGAAAATATGGAATTTGGTGTGAAGACAACAAATTTGATTTTGGAAAATGTTGTCGGTTCGGTGGAGGTTGATTGTAATCTTGACATGGAGATTATGTGCGATTCATTGAACGGCGAGATCGCAATTAATCAGGTGTCTGCGACATCAAAAATACATGTTCCAGAAGAGGCGATTTTCCAGGCAGTTGCAAAGGGCATTGGAACAAGCATTTCTTATGAAAAAGCCGGGCAGCAGGTGGAACGGTTTGATGCGCCGGAGGCGGACAACGTGATTGAACTGAATGGAATCAAGAGTGAATTAATTGTTTGTATAGGTTAAAAATGAAAATCTACAAGTTTGTCAAAAAGATGTAATGATTTTTTATTACTGGAAGAAAAATGTGAATAGTATAATAAGTAACAGACGGGAGGAATTTGTAATGCAGATTGAAACATACAGTGGAAAATATGATGAGATTATTTCGTTAATTTTAGATATTCAGAATAATGAATCGAAGATTAATCTGTCTCTTGAGGAACAGCCAGATTTGCTTACAATTCATGACTCCTATCAGAAAAATGGCGGTGAGTTCTGGATTGCGCTGGATCAGGGAAGGGTAATCGGAACGCTTGGACTGATGAAGAAAGATAACCACTGTGCAATCATGAAGAAATTCTTCGTGAAGAAAGAGTATCGTTCACAGAAAGTCGGGCTTGCTTTATATAAGAAGTTACTCGAATTTGCAGAAGCGGCAAATGTGCAGTATATCATACTGGATACACCGTCCGTTGCACATGCATCACATCGATTTTATGAAAAGGTCGGACAGAGACAGCATTTTATATATGTTGGACTTAGGAGGAAAAGCGAGTATGACAGAATGAGAAAAACTGCAGGCGTGATGTGGGGATAGAGAAAAACTAATGGGAAATATATACTTATAGGTTGACTTTTATGAAAATAAAGCATATGATAATAACAGCTAAGAAATGTGATGAATTTCATGCATGAGCAAAACAAAACTCCCGGAAGTGGTTGAGACTTCCGGGAGTTTTTATTCCGTTTATGTAAGGTGGCTTATACCTTTCAGGCTGTTACTGCCTGTCGTTTCTGTCCAGCCATTTGCAAATAAAGTAGCTAACAATACTTGCCATAACAGAAACAAAAAATGTGATGAGAGTTTCATGCATAAGACTTCACCTCCTTTCGCTTGGAGGGTGGCAGCAATTGTAGTATAACATGATAGTATAAAAAGTTCAATATAAGTATACTGTTAGCGAGTAAACTAATAAAGAATGAAGATATAAAAAGTGTGGAGATGTGGTAAAATGACTGTATAAAAAATGCGAAAGTGGAAGCAGGAATCGGAAGGAAAAACAGCTCTTTTAATTGAGGGAGCCAGACGAATTGGAAAATCGACAGTGTTCGAAGCGTTTGCTAAAAATGAATATAAAAGTTATATATTAATTGATTTTTCAAGAGTGTCAAGAGAAACTAAAGAACTTTTTGAAGATATATCCGATCTTAATTATTTGTTTTTGCAGTTGCAATTGCAATATAAAGTAGATTTGCATGAGCGGAATTCTGTGATCATATTCGACGAAGTACAGTTATGTCCAATGGCACAACAGGCAATTAAGGCGTTGGTTGAAGACCGGAGATATGATTATATTGAAACCGGATCGCTCATTTCCATAAAGAAGAATGTTAAGGATATTCTGATACCGAGTGAAGAAAGAAAACTCAGTATGTATCCAATGGATTATGAAGAATTTTTGTGGGCAATCGGTGATGAAGCGACTTTTCCGTTACTGAAAAAATGCTTTGAAATGAATCAGGGAATAGGAGATGCTCTTAATCGTAAGCAATTGCGGCAATTCCGATTATATATGCTGGTAGGAGGAATGCCACAGGCGGTAGATGCATATATAAACACAAATAATTTTAGAAAAGTCGATGAGGTAAAAAGGGACATTTTAAATCTGTATGAAAGTGACTTTGCTAAAATTGATTCGACAGGAAGACTTGCAATGCTTTTCGATGCAATTCCGGCTCAGTTAAATAAAAATGCGTCTCGCTTTCAGGCAAGTGGTGTACTTAACGGAGAAAAACCGGATAAGATTTTGGAACTTATTGCCGAGTTGAAAGATTCTAAAACTGTTTTGATATCCTATAACACAAATGATCCAAGTGCAGGAATGGCGAATACAAGAGATTTGTCCAGATATAAAATATTTTTAAGTGATACAGGTTTGTTCGTAACACTTATGTTTAAAGATAAAGATTTTACGGAAAATGAAATATACGAAAAGCTTCTCAATGATAAATTGAGCGTAAATCTCGGATATTTGTATGAAAATATAGTGGCACAATGTCTGGCTGCCAATGGAAATGAATTATTTTATCATACAATTATGAATACACAGTCTAAACACAATTATGAGATAGATTTTATTCTGGCAAAGAAAAATAAAATAGTTCCTTTGGAAGTAAAATCATCAGGATATAAAACGCATAAATCATTAGACGTATTTACAGAAAAATATTCAAATCATATTTTAAAAAGATATTTAGTGTATACAAAAGATTTAAGTAAAGAACAGGATATTTTTTGTATTCCTGTTTATATGGTTCCATTTTTATAGGAAAAATATTATAATCCCTGAAATTCTTTAATGGTTGCTACTGCCAGTACAACGGTTCCAATTGCACATACAATATATACAATTCCGACTACGATAGAGCTTTTCTTTGCGCGCTTCCATTTTACGGCTGCAAGGTACATGGCGCTTAAGACATCTGCCAGGAAGAAGAACTGCAGGATACCATGCAGGAGGGCCGTTCCGAGGCTGATTTTTCCGGCTTTATAAGTCATGCGGATTACCTGCAGGGCGTAAAATGAGCCCGGAAGGATTGTGAGCCAGAATCCGATGACAGTGAAAAATATCATAACACTCATGATTGGGAGCATAAGTGGTATAATCAGACCTCCGGTCATGAATGTCAGTGCTGCACCTGCGAAAAAATATAGGGTGAACAGCAGAATAAAGTCGTATAGGAAAAACGCAACAAGCCCGTACTTATGTATGAGCATGCGGTTTATAAGAGCAGTGGAATCACCTTCCTCATAGGAAGAAAAAGATTTCCAGATATTTAGGATTCCAAGAATATAAAGCACCATAATGTAAATGATAGCAGGCAGGTTTGACAGAAAAAATCCTAATTCCGTAGTGAGAGCGGAGGCATCATATGGAATCGCATCGAGTACATGGCTCTGGAATATAAGATTCGGAAGAGCAAGTACCGGAATCAGAGATAATATAATTACATATGCAATTGCCAATTTGTCAGCGGATTTTTTCATGTGCATCGGCTCCTTTCGGGAGATTTTTCATTGCTTTCTATATTTGATTATAATTCTTGGGGAATGGATTGTCCAGAAGATTGAGCTGACCGGCTGACAGATAGTTGGCAGCACGCCAGTAGGCATTCATTTTTTCAAGCATTTCCTGAGATAACGGCTGTTTCTCAAGACACATTTTGTTGTCGTCCATAATATACCTCTTTCTTTCAATAATGTGTTGATTTTTTAACTAGTGTCATCATAGCATAGTGAAAATAAGACGTAAAATAGCAATTTTGCATTGGAATCATAACGTTCTGATATGGATAAATGCGACCGTTGACAAATGTATGAATTTATGCAATAATATTTTTGATTTTGGACTATGAACATATGTAAGTACAGAAGATGTAGTGAAGCAGAGATGAAGTGTCACCGGCTGAGAGCATTTCACGCGAACCTTTTGGAAATTTCAGTATGGGAGTCTTCTGATGAAAAGCATTTGCCTGGCAGATGCGCTAAGTTGGATGTTCGTGTAGCAGATCGAATACACATAAAAGAGTGCAGAGTGATAAGAATTCTGAAATAGGGTGGTACCGCGAGTAACATCGTCCCTTGTTAATCACAAGTGGCGGTGCTTTTTTTATTTTCAATAAAATGTTTACGTCCAAAGTTAAGCATAATTTCAAAATATGGAATATTTTGAAAGTTAGCTCTGAACAGTAACTTAAAATAAAAAGAGACGCTGAACTTAAAGAGTAGTAGAAAGGGGAATTAGGATGAAAGATAAAATCAACAGTATTTTATCAGAAGTGAAAACTAAGATTTCTGAAGCAGCAAATGAAAATGAACTGCAGAATGTGAAGAATGCATATGTTGGAAAACAGGGTGCGTTAAGTATGTTAATGAAGGAGATGCCGAAGCTTGACGCAGCGCTTCGCCCGGAGATGGGAAAGGTGCTCAACCAGGCTAAGAATCAGGTGACAGAGCTGATCAACTCTAAGAGAACAGAGCTGAAGCTGAAAGCATCTGAGGTTTCACCGGACTTTGACTGTTCTGTACCGGGAATCCTGCCGCCGAACGGAGGACTTCACCCAATCACACAGATGTGCTATGACCTGAACGATGCATTCCGTTCTATGGGATTTGAGATTTTCCAGGAGGATGACATCACAAGTGAGTTATATGCATTTGATAAACTGAACTTCCCTCCGAATCATCCGGCAAGAGAGAGTATGGACACATACTGGCTGGAGGGTCATGACAGTGGAAGCACAAATGAAAAGCTTTGCCTGAGACCACATTTGACAGGAGGAAGTGTCCGTTACATGCAGACACACAAACCGCCGTATCGTTTTGTATATCCGGGACGTGTATATCGTAATGAGACAACAGATTCACATCATGAGAGAGCGTTCTTCCAGTATGAGGCTCTGATCGTGGATAAGGATATCAAGTTCACAGACGGAAAAGTTATGATCCAGAGCATTTTAAGTAAGGTGTTCGGAAGAGATGTTCCGGTAAGAATGCGTTCCGGTTTCTTCCCATTTGTAGAGCCAGGATTTGAGATCGACATGGAGTGTCAGGTGTGCGGCGGAAAAGGCTGCAGCGTATGTAAACATGTGGGCTGGATCGAGGTTATGCCGGGTGGATCCCCACATCCAAATGTACTTCGTGCAGCAGGACTGGATCCGGATGAGTACACAGGTTTCTATGTAAACATTGGTCTGGACAGACTGGTCATGATGCGTTACGGCGTAGATGACGTAAGATTGTTCCACAGTGGCGATTTAAGATTCCTGAGACAGTTCAGATAAGCGGAGGAGAATAAAGATGAAATTATCATTATCATGGATTAAAGATTTTGTAAATATCCCTGAAGATATGGATATGAAACAGCTTGCATATGATCTGACTATGGATACTGTTGAGGTTGAGGACGTCGAGTACCTGGCAGACCGTTTTGACCATATGGTAGTAGGTGTGATCGAGGATATCGAGCCACATCCAAATGCAGATAAGCTTCGTGTCTGCAAAGTAGACATCGGTGACGGTGAGATCAAAGACATCGTCTGCGGTGGTATCAATCTGGAAAAAGGTATGCGTGTTGCCGTATCCTGCCCGGGAGCAATTGTCCGCTGGCATGGTGAGGGAGAGCCTGTTGAGATCAAGAAGTCTAAACTTCGCGGCGTGGCTTCCTACGGAATGATTTGTGCATCTGACGAGATCGGACTGGGAGATCTCTTCCCGGCATCTCAGGAAGCAGAGATTCTTGACCTGTCCGCATTTGATGTACCGGCAGGAACAACTCTGGCAGATGCCCTTGATTTGAACGACGTTCTTCTTGAGATTGATAACAAATCAATGACAAACAGACCGGATCTGTGGGGACACTATGGTATCGCCCGCGAGATCGCAGCATTATACAATTTGCCACTGGCTGAGATCAAGCCATTTGAGACAGATGTACAGTCTGATTTTAATGTAGAGATTGCTGATCCAGACAGATGTCCAAGATATATCGGAGTAGAAATGTCTGGTGTAAATGTAAAAGAGGCACCATATCAGATGCAGAGTAGAATCTGGAAGGTTGGTATGCGTCCAATCAATGCATTGGTTGACATTACAAACTATGTGATGCTCGCAACTGGTAACCCGACACATGCATTTGACGCAGATAACATTTCTGATCACATCGTTGTAAGACATGCAGCAGAAAATGAGAAGTTACTTCTTCTTAATGACAAAGAGCTTTCTCTTTGTACAGATGATCTTGTAATTACAGATTCCGAGGGACCTGTTGCACTGGCCGGTGTTATGGGTGGAGCAAAGGATTCTATCCTGCCTAAGACAGAGCGTGTCATTCTTGAGGTCGCAAACTTCGAGGCAGCAGGAATCAGAAGAACTGCACTTCGTTATGATAACCGTACAGAAGCTTCTTCAAGATATGAAAAAGCTATCGATCCTGAGAGATGCGGCCAGGCACTTGCGCTTTCCATGCAGTATTTCAAAGAGCTGTATCCGGAAATGAAAGTGACAGGTTACTGTGATAAATATGTAAAGAAACTCAAGAGAGCTGAGATTGATGTAAACCTTGTATGGCTTGAGAAGAGACTTGGAAAGCATCTGACAAATGATGAGATCCAGGGCAAGCTTGAGAAACTTGGATTTGATGTACAGATCAATGGTGAGGACATGCACGTTATCGCTCCGACATGGCGTTCTACAGGTGACATTTCCATTAAAGATGATGTAATGGAAGAAGTTGCCAGAATGTATGGATACGACAATTTCGAGCCAACATCATTTACAACAACATTTGACAGTGCAATCAATCAGAAAGATCAGGATCTTGTAAGAAATATGAAAGAGTTCCTTGCAATTCGTTGTGGAATGCAGGAAATCTACACATATCCTTGGGTAAATGATGTATATCTGAATGCAATTATGCAGACGACAGAAGGAATGCTTCGTCTTTCAACACCACCGGCACCGGATCTCAGTTACCTGCGTGCTTCTCTGCTTCCGAACATTTGCGAGGCAGTTGCAAAGAATGAGCGTTACTTCAATGATTTCTCAATCTTTGAGGAAGCTCAGGTATTCCATGATGCGAACTATACTTCACCATACGACAAGTCTGAGTTACTGCCAGAGCAGCGCCGCCATATTGCCGGAGCATTTGCAAGCAGTGTGAAAGATGTGAAAGAGCTCTTCCAGGAAGCAAAAGGTGTTCTGGAGTATATGCCACGTTATACACATCAGGCAGCATTTGAGTTCAGAAAAGAAGAGAAACCAGTATGGGCTGACAATGTAGTATGGCTCAACATTTACCGTGGAGATGAGAAGATTGGTGATATGGGACTTCTGGCTAAGAAGGCATCTATGGACTGCGGAATCAAGAATCTGTCCGTAATGCTCTTTGAATTAGATGTTCTGAAACTGAAACCACTCATTTCCAGAACCAATAAATTCACTCACCTTGCAGCATATCCGGAGAACGAGTATGATATTTCCATGCTCTTTGACTCCAATGCAGTATGGAGTGACATGCATGAGGCAATTCTTGGCAAGAAGAAAGCCAGCGAATTCCTTAAGAAAGCAGATTTTGTAGATGAGTACCGTGGAAAACAAATCCCACAGGGCAAGAAATCTGTGACAATCAGACTGACCATCGGATCTAATGAGAAGACACTGACTTCCCAGGAGATTGAAAATGTAGCAAATCAGGTTATGAAGAAGCTGCAGAAGAAGATGGGAGCAGAGCTGAGAACTCAGTAAATGAAATAACTTAACAGAACATAATTAATCCAGCTACTAATGTCAAGATATGATTTGTTTTCTGATTTTCATACGCCACCTATTTTAGTCTGACAGTGCAAACTCGCCGATAAATCGGCTCAGACAGTGCACTATACAGACTAAGTTAGGCGTAAGAAAATCTGGAAAATAAAATCAATTATCGTGACATCAGCAGCTGGATTTTATTATGTGCGAAGTTATTGGAAGGCGGAAGGAGAGCGGTGGATTGGTAGGAGAAAGTGTCTGGTCGGCATAGAGTGGTGGAATACGAGAGAGTATATAAATCAGGTCAGGAGCCGTAGAGCTTCTTTAAATTAACTATTGTATTTGATTCATATTTATGATATTCTAAATCCACGCAGATGGCACTTCTTGTTATCTGCAAAAGGTATCTATTTAATTTCATTCATTTCGGAGGCTCAGAGTATCGGGTGTTATTCCAAAGTGATGAACGTGTGACAAGTGAATATAGGCTGGGAAGGGAACCTGGTGCGGTACAGGATGTTATTTGAAGATTAGCATTTCCAACTGGAATATACTATTAATATATGGTAAAATATCTATAGATAATCTTTTCTCAGACTATAGACAGTTGTCGGAGAGGAGAGTATATGTCAAAAAGAACAGGAATTAAAGTACAAAAGAACCGTACAGATGACGAGTTTATCATGCTTCCGACCGTAGATTTTTGTTTCAAAGAACTGATGAGAAATGAAAAGGTGCGAAAAGGAATTATTGCAGCATTGTTGGGAGTAAGACCAGAAGAAATCAAGGAGACTAGACTGTTGCCGACCATACTCAGAAAAGAGTACGAAGACGATAAATATGGAATTTTGGATGTTCGAGTTGAAATGCATGATGGCACGCAGATAGACTTTGAGATGCAGGTGGCAGAATTTGATTTTTGGAAAAAACGGATTGTGTTTTATTTAAGCAAGATGGTCACAGATCAGATTCATAAAGGTGATGATTATGACAAAATTCAGAAATGCATTCATGTCAGTATTCTGGATTTTGTACATTTCCCGGAGGATAACAGGTACTATCGAAAAATTACATTTTGCGATACAAAAACGGGAGAGATTTATACAGATATCATGGAGATTCATGTGTTGGAATTGGGGAAGTTACCACCGGAAGATCAGAACGAAGAAGGAATCATAAGGTGGATGCGATTTCTCAATGCAAAGAGCCGGAAGGAGTTAAAAGAGATGGCAAAGCAGGACGAGTATTTT
This sequence comes from Dorea sp. 210702-DFI.3.125, assembly GCF_020560945.1. Lineage (NCBI taxonomy): Bacteria > Bacillati > Bacillota > Clostridia > Lachnospirales > Lachnospiraceae > Dorea > Dorea sp. 210702-DFI.3.125. The sequence goes on along the minus strand of NZ_JAJCNF010000017.1, from coordinate 47,662 downwards.
GGAGAAGCGTATGAAGAACTGGACAGACTCAGTGCGGACGAGAAGAAGCGTCTGGAGTATGAGACGAGATTGAAGTATAAACGGGACAAGTATGCGCAGCTCCATTATGCGACCAGGATTGGAAGAGAAGAAGGTGAACGAATTGGAAGAGAAGAAGGTCAGAATGAAATGATTCGTTCCATGTGGAAGGCAGGGATTTCAGAAGAACAGATTGCGTCAATTGCACAGAAGACAGTGGAAGAAGTGAGAAAATTGTGTAAATAATTTTTGGTATACAGGAAGAGCAGAAAGAAATAAAAAGAGCATAAGAGATGAAAGAGTGTGAGGAAGGAAACCAATCAGATTTGAGTTTCCTTCGTTTTATTTAATGTGAGAAATTATTAGGAGTAGAAAGAAGGTAAGTTGGTTTGTTGGTTATGTAGCAAAATCAGCAAAAACATTTTTAAGGATGAAAAACATTCCTTTATACAACATTGATGAACCGCTTAGTATATACAAAAATAGTCTTGTGATTTTTACTAATGAAATATCCATACACTTTGGTGGAAGTGTATAAAAATTACACAAAAATCGGCATAACTTACTTGACAATTGTGCAATTTAGAGACTATAGTTAAATATATACGTTCTGATTTAGAGCTATTTTCCAAAATATTTCATATCATAGAAAACTGTTAGAATTTCAGTGTATTTTTTGAGAAATCATTAAAAAAGTGCGAGTTTTTTAGAGAGTTCTGTGATGATATGTGGCTTTGGTCAGACAGATAACAAGAAGGGGGCGGCTTATGAAATCTGTGATTGAAAGACTGGATGATATTGAGAACACTGCGCGCAGTATTGTGGCGAAGGCAGAAGAAGATAAGAGTCAGGTTGAGCAGGAGATTCAGGCGCAGAGAGATCAGTTTGATAAAGAACTGGATGAGAAGACGCAGGCAGAACTTACCAGAATCCGGGAAGATGGAAAGCGGCAGGTCGATGAACTCCTGAAGAGTCAGCGTGAGAAGAATCACGAGGCAGTTCAGACATTGGAAAAGGAATATGAGATGGCTCATGCAGTTTATGCAGAAGGTATTTTGCGTCATATAATAGAAGTGTAATATAAGATGCCAGTGGGAGCGTGAAGCGAGGAGTAAACCACAGGTATCAGAATTTCAGACATTTCAAAAAGAAATATAGCGAGGAAGAGAACAATGGGCAATGTGATGGCATACAGCGGACTTACGACGAAGATCCGCGCAATGCAGGCAAAGCTTCTTACACAGGCTGACTATGAGACTATTTCCGGTTTTACGGATGTTGTGCAGGTGGTGGAATTTCTGAAGACGAAACCGGCCTACGCAGTCTATATGGATCAGTTGGAACTGGCGCATCTTCATCGAGGTGATATTGAGAAGATGTTGTATCAGTCTCTGTATAATGATTACACAAGAATCTTCCGGTTTGCGGGAATCGACCAGAAGAAATTTCTGAAGATTTACTGGAAGAAGTATGAAGTCAGTGTGATCAACTATTGTCTGAGAATCGTATTTAACCATTATGACAAGCCTTATGACCTGGATTATAAGAAGGAATTTTTTGATAAATATTCAAAACTTTCTATTGATAAGTTGATAACTTCCACAAATATCGACGAACTTGTGGATAACTTACGGGGCAGTGAGTATTATGAAGCATTAAAACCAATCCGGGATTCCGGGGCAGCGACATTATTTGACTACGATCAGGCACTGGAGCTTTACTATTTTACTAATTACTGGAGGCGGGGAAGAAAGGTATTCTCCGGAAAATCCAGAGAGCGTTTTTCAAGAGATGTGGGAATCAAGATGGATCTCATGAACATTCAATGGGCGTACCGTGCGAAGCAGTATTATCGTATGCTTCCGGCAGAAATCTATGCACTGACGCTTCCATATCATTTTCATTTAAGTACGGAAGAATTTAAGGCAATCGTGGAAGCACCGAATGTGGAAGAGATGAAAAAGCAGATTGAGAATACTTACTATGGAACACATGTCCACATGAAAGAGGGGCAGTCCATAGAAAAGAGTATCAAAGATATTTTACGGGATCTCTATATATCTGACAGGCAGAAGGATCCTTACTCCGATGCAACGATGCACGCATTTTTATTCTTGAAGGAGCAGGAAATCGACAAGCTGACGACAGCGTTAGAGTGTATCCGTTATGGACTGACCAGACAGGAGATATTGACATACTTGGGAGGTGAGAGCAAGTGATTGTAAAAATGAGATTCTTAAATATCAGCGGTCCGAGAGATGACATCGACCGGGTATGCGAGAAATATCTGTCAAAATATGAGATGCAGATTGAAAATGCGGTGACAGAACTTAAGACGACGGAAAATATCATGCCGTTCGTGGAAGTGAACCCGTACAGAGATCCGCTTGCAAAGGCAGAGCAGTTCGCACAGCTTCTGCCGGAGGACGGGGAAATTCGGGCAGATCTGTCAGGATCAAAGGATGATATGCTGGCGCTGATCCGGGATCTGAATCATGATTATCTGGGACTTGTGGAAGACAGAGAAAGGCTGAAGCTCAAGAAGGAAGAATTGCTTGGAAAGGAAAATGTCCTGAAACCATTTTCTGCGTTGAAAGTGGATGTTCATAAAGCATTGCAGTATCAGTACATGCAGGTACGGTTCGGACGCATTTCGCTTGACTATTACAGACGTCTTGAAAAATATCTGGCCGACAGCCTGAATGCCATATTTCTGGAGGCTGGAAAAGACAAAGGTTTTGTCTATGGCTGTTACATAGCGGCAAATGCGGATATTGCGAAAGCGGATAACACATTCCGGGCACTGCATTTTGAGAGAATTGACGTGACAGATGCTTACATCGGAACTCCTAAAGAAGCGTGTGAGAAGCTGGATCAGGATATTGAAGCAGTGCAAAAAGATATTGACGCAGATGAGGATAAGATTACAGCACTTATGAAACGTAATGCAGCCAAGCTTCTGGGAGCGAGAAAGAGACTGCAGGAGCTTGCGGACAACTTTGATATCCGTAAACTTGCAGCGAGAGTGACCAGTGAGGATGAGAGGGATGAGTTCTATATCTTATGTGGCTGGATGAGTGAAAAGGATGTAGATGCGCTTCTTGCTGAGACCCAGGATGACGATAAGATCAGTATCATGGTCGAAGATGAGCGTGACCAGTATTTTGGTGATCCCCCGACAAAGCTTGAGAACCCGAAGGTATTTAAACCATTTGAAATGTTTATCAAGATGTACGGACTTCCGGCTCACGATGAGATGGACCCGACCATGTTCGTGGCACTGACCTATACATTTATATTCGGAGCCATGTTCGGAGATCTTGGCCAGGGCTTCTGCCTCTTTGCAATTGGCGGAATCCTGTATCTGACAAAGAAGATCAATCTGGCAGGAATTATTTCCATTGCAGGTATTTTTTCCATGTTCTTCGGATTTATGTTCGGAAGCGTATTTGGATTTGAAGATATTATTGAAGCCCACTGGTTAAGGCCTGTATCGGCAATGACGAATCTGCCGTTTATCGGGCAGCTTAACTCCGTATTCGTCGTTGCCATTGCATTTGGTATGGCACTGAATATTCTGGTGATGATCTTCAATATTATCAATTCGGCGAAAGCCCACGATAAGGAAAATATGTTATTCTCCACCAATGGTGTGGCAGGACTTGTATTTTATGGATTCCTGGTACTGACAGTAGTACTTTATATGACCGGACACAAGACTCCGGGAAATGTAATGCTTGTGATTTTCCTTGGAATTCCGGTGCTCCTCTTTGTATTTAAAGAGCCACTTGGAAATCTGGTAGAGAAACGTCATAAGAAAATGGAAGGCGGCAAGGTCATGTTCTTTGTACAGGCATTTTTTGAATTGTTCGAGACCATGTTAAGCTACTTCTCCAATACCATTTCTTATGTGCGTATCGGAGCATTTGCAGTGAGCCATGCGGCAATGATGGAAGTTGTACTGATGCTCTCCGGAGCGAGTGCGGGAAGCACGAACTGGATCATATTTGTCATCGGTAATATCATAGTCTGTGGACTGGAAGGACTGGTAGTTGGTATCCAGGTTCTGCGTCTGGAATATTACGAGATGTTCAGCCGTTTTTATAAAGGAACAGGAAGAGAATTCAAACCATTTCATAAACAGAGCGAGTAGGAGGAAGAAGTCATGACATTAACTGTAAAATTATTACTGGTGGCAGCACTGGTACTTGGAATTATCGTACCATTTGGATATTTCCTTAAGGGAGAGAGAAGTAAGAAACGTTACAAACGTGCACTTGGAGCAAATGTTGTCTTTTATTTTGGAGCATTTGCCATCGCAGCGATCATGTTATTTTCCGGAGATCCGGTATACGCTGCAGAGACAACAGCAGCCGCTTCAAATGCAACTGGATTTGGTTATATCGCAGCCGCACTGTCAACCGGTCTTTCCTGTGTCGGTGGTGGTATTGCCGTAGCAAGTGCAGCAAGTGCCGCTCTTGGAGCAATCAGCGAGGACTCCAGCGCACTTGGTAAGTCACTGATCTTCGTAGGACTGGCAGAAGGTGTGTGTCTGTATGGACTGATCATCTCCTTCATGATCCTCGGTAAATTATAAGATGAAAATGTATCTGATCAGTGATAATGTCGATACTCTGACGGGACTGAGACTGGCGGGCGTAGATGGAGTCGTTGTACATGAAAGAAACGAACTGCGTGAAGAATTAGAAAATGCCATGAATGACAAAGAAGTTGGTGTCATTCTGCTGACTGAGCGGTTCGGACGGGAGTTCCCGGATCTTATCAACGAGATTAAGTTACAGCGGACCATGCCGCTTTTGATCGAGATTCCGGACAGACACGGAACCGGACGTAAAAAAGACTTTATCACATCGTATGTGAATGAGGCTATAGGATTAAAACTATAGGAAGCAGGTGATTGTGTGACAGTAGATGAGAAGATAACAAGACTGCAGGAATCTGCAATGCAGGAGGCAAGAAGCAAAGGGAATGCGATTGTGGAACAGCATAAGAAGGCGCTTACCCATGTCTTTGAGCAACATAAAGCAGAGGCACTGATACAGGCAGACACAAGAATCAAGGCTGAAAAGACTAGCGTGAAGCAGCAGCTTGGTATGGCGAATTCAAAGGCTGCGCTGGAACTTAAGCGAGAGCTTGGAGCTGCCCAGAAGCGTTTGAAAAAGCAGCTTTTTAAAGAAGTCGAAGAAAAACTGTCTGCATATATGAAGACGGAAAAATATCAGGATCTTCTGGTAAAATATATTGAAAAAGCGGTAGCATATTCTGACCGCGGCGAGATGACGATTTATGTTAATCCGACAGACGCAGATAAGAAAGCGTATCTGGAGGAGAAGACAGGATTTACACTGAGTATCAGCAAAGAAGACTTTATCGGTGGAATCCGTGCAGTCATTCCAGAGAAAAATATTCTGGTAGATTATGCATTTAAGGACGCGCTGGAGAGAGAATATCAGAAGTTCACATTTGGAGGAGGTATGGGCAGTGGACGCTAAACATACTGGAAAAATATATGGAATTAACGGCCCTGTCATTTATCTGAAAGGCAGGACCGGATTTAAGATGTCCGAGATGGTCTATGTAGGAGAAGAACGTCTGGTAGGAGAGGTTATTTCTCTGGACAAGGACAGGACAACGATTCAGGTCTATGAGGAGACTTCCGGTCTGAAGCCGGGAGAGATTGTGGAGGGTACCGGAGATGCAGTATCTGTTATCCTCGCACCTGGAATTATCAATAATATTTTCGACGGAATTGAACGTCCGCTGGAAAAGATTGCGCAGGCAAGTAATGGCGCATTTATTACAAGAGGTGTCAGTGTAGATTCTCTGGATCTTGATAAGTTGTGGGATACACACATGACGGTTGCAGAAGGTGACGCACTCCAGGGAGGGGCAATCATTGCAGAAGTTCCGGAGACGCATGCGATCGTGCACAAATGTATGGTTCCGCCGGATGTGGAAGGAATCGTGGTCAGTGTCGTACCTGACGGACAGTATCATATCAATGATACACTTGTTGTGATCGAGACAACAGAAGGGGAGAGAAAAGAACTCTCCATGATGCAGAAATGGCCGATCCGTGTGCCAAGGCCGGTGCATCACCGTTATTCTGCAAGAGTTCCGCTTGTGACGGGACAGCGTGTCATGGATACTATGTTCCCTCTGGCGAAAGGCGGAACAGCCGCAATTCCGGGAGGATTCGGAACAGGAAAGACGATGAGCCAGCATCAGATCGCAAAATGGTCCGATGCGGACATTATTGTATATATCGGATGCGGAGAGCGCGGAAATGAGATGACACAGGTTCTGGAGGAGTTCTCAGAACTGGTGGATCCAAGAACGGGGAATCCGCTGATGGACAGAACGACTCTGATTGCCAACACATCCAACATGCCGGTAGCTGCCCGTGAGGCATCTATTTACACAGGACTTACACTGGCTGAGTATTATCGTGACATGGGATATGATGTCGCAATTATGGCGGATTCTACATCCCGTTGGGCAGAGGCTCTTCGTGAGCTGTCCGGACGTCTGGAAGAGATGCCGGCAGAGGAAGGATTCCCGGCTTATCTGGCATCCAGACTTTCTGCATTCTATGAGCGTGCCGGTATGATGCAGACATTAAATGGAGCTGTAGGTTCTGTTACAATCATTGGAGCAGTATCTCCGCAGGGAGGAGACTTCTCCGAGCCGGTCACACAGAATACGAAGCGATTTATCCGTTGCTTTTGGGGACTGGATAAGTCTCTGGCATATGCAAGACATTATCCGGCGATCCACTGGCTGACCAGTTACAGCGAGTACTTACCGGATTTAAGTGCATGGTATGCTGATAATGTATCTCCAAAGTTTGTGGACTATCGGAACCGTCTGATGAATATTCTGAACCAGGAGAACAGTCTCATGGAGATTGTAAAACTGATCGGTAGTGATGTACTTCCGGATGATCAGAAGCTGACATTGGAGATTGCCCGCGTGATTCGCCTTGGATTCCTGCAGCAGAACGCATTTCACAAAGACGATACGTGTGTATCTCTAAAGAAGCAGTTCGGTATGATGGATATTATTCTGTATCTCTATAAGAAATGCAGAGAACTGGTGGCAAGAGGTATGCCGATGTCTGTTTTGAAGGCAGAGGGTATCTTTGAGAAAGTTATCGCTATCAAATACGATGTGCCAAATGGCGAGTTACAATTATTAGATATGTACAAAGTAGATATCGACCGTTTCTACGATACAGTGATTGAGAAAAATGCATAGAAGGAGGTCAAGATCATGGCAATAGAATATCTGGGACTAAGCAGCGTTGAAGGCCCTCTGGTTGTGCTGGAAGGAGTTCAGGACGCATTCTATGATGAAATCGTGGAATTTGTAGTCGATCATAAAACAAAGAAAATGGGACGTATTGTGGAACTGAATGAGGACAAAGCAATCATTCAGGTATTTGAAGGAACCGAGAATATGTCCCTGGACAATACACATACGAGATTGATGGGACGTCCGATGGAGGTTACTGTATCACCGGAAATGCTTGGAAGAACCTTTAACGGAATCGGACAGCCGATCGATGATATGGGACCACTCATTTCCGAGGATAAACGTGATGTCAACGGACTTCCGCTTAATCCGGTCAGACGTGAGTATCCAAGAAACTATATCCAGACAGGAATTTCAGCCATTGATGGTCTGACAACACTGATCCGTGGACAAAAGCTTCCAATTTTTTCAGGAAACGGACTTCCACATGACCAGTTAGCAGCGCAGATTGTAAAACAGGCCTCTCTGGGCGGTGATTCTGATGAAGATTTCGCAATTGTGTTTGGAGCTATGGGAGTTAAGCATGACGTGGCAGATTTCTTCCGCAAGACATTTGATGAGAACGGAGTATCCGACCATGTGTGTATGTTCCTGAACCTGGCAAATGACCCTGTCGTAGAGCGTCTGATCACACCAAAGGTAGCACTGACTGTGGCAGAATATCTGGCGTTTGAGTGTAACATGCATATTCTTGTAATCCTGACAGACATGACTTCTTTTGCAGAGGCACTTCGTGAGGTGTCCTCTTCAAGAGGAGAAATTCCGTCACGAAAAGGATATCCAGGTTATCTTTACAGTGAACTGGCAACAATTTATGAGCGTGCCGGAATTGTGGAAGGGGCAAATGGATCGGTGACACAGCTTCCGATCCTGACCATGCCGAATGACGACATCACGCACCCGATTCCTGACCTGACCGGATATATTACGGAAGGTCAGATAGTACTGGACCGCAATCTTTATGGACAGTCAGTTTATCCGCCAATTAATGTATTGCCGTCACTGTCACGTCTGATGAAAGACGGAATCGGAGAAGGCTATACGCGAGACGATCACCAGGCGCTGGCGAACCAGTTATTTGCTTCCTACGCAAAAGTAGGAGAGGCAAGAAACCTGGCCTCCGTTATCGGTGAAGATGAATTGTCACCACTGGATAAGAAATATCTGGAGTTCGGACGCGAATTCGAACAGCGTTATATTGGTCAAGGAACAACAGAGAACCGTACCATTCAAGAGACGCTGGATCTTGGCTGGGAACTGTTAGCACTGCTTCCAAGAGAAGAACTGGATCGAATCGATACAAAACTCATTGATTTCTATTATCCGAAGAAGAATGAAGCGTAAAAATGATTTAGAAGTGCAGGAATCTGGAAAATATGCCAGAATTCTTGCATTATAATTGCTATATTGCAAAAATGGGAAAGGAGGGAGTCTATGGATCCAAGAGAGTTTCCGACCAAGGGAAATCTGATGCTTGCCAAAAACTCGCTGGCACTTGCCAATCAGGGCTATGAACTGATGGACAAAAAACGAAATATACTTCTTAAAGAACTGATGGGACTTATCGATGAGGCAAAAGGCATCCAGGAAGAGATAGATTCCACATTTACCCAGGCATATGCGTGCCTGCAGCGCGCTAATATTGAGATGGGAATCAGCAGGGTACAGGAATTCGCATTCACTGTACCAATTGAAGATTCCATTCGTATACAGACTAGAAGTATTATGGGAACAGAGATTCCACATATCAAATATGATGAAAAGCAGAATGACCTGACCTACTCACTCGGAGATACAGGAGAATCGCTGGATATCGCCAGGGAGGCATTCCGAAAGGTAAAGAATCTGACCATCAAGTTGGCTGAAGTCGAGAACTCAGCATATCGTCTGGCAACGAACATCAAAAAGACACAGAAACGTGCCAATGCTCTGAAGAACATCACCATACCGATGTACACGAATCTGGTCTACAACATCAACAACGCGCTGGAAGAAAAAGAAAGAGAAGAATTCACAAGGTTAAAAGTAATAAAACGAAGACAATAATTTAATTGGGGACGTAGTAAAATGTCAAAATACTACGTCACCATCAGCGATTAAGGGTGTCCCTAACTGTAATCAGGGGTGCCCTTTTCTTAAGGAATTCAATGTGAAATAATATAAATTTTACTATTTTTTCTGTTTGTGCTTGAGTAATTTTTCTGTTTTTATTTAGCTCCGGATGTTCATCAAGTTCTTTTATTCTTTCTTAGAATTTTTTAACAAAGAATTCATAGTCTGGGAAAGGGTTTCGATGTATAATAAATACCATAAAGGAAAAATTTTCATATTGTATGATAGATTCTAAGATTTGCCAGAAAATGACGGGCAGATATCTTGAAGCTTCAGATACACAGGAGGAATATTTATGGCATTGCGTAAAAAGCATGAGGTTCTGGAAGAACCGCAGGATTATGAGATAGAGCGCCGGGAGACACCGAGATATAATCCGAATCCCGAAGCGGGACTTTCGGCGGCTCAGGTGGAGCAGCACCGTGAGGATGGTTGGCGCAATGTGTCAGTCGCACCACCGGCACAGACCACGAAAGAAATTATCCGGGAAAATGTCTGTACTTACTTTAACTTAATTTTTCTTGTATTGGCAATTTTGTTATGTCTTGTCGGTTCATTTCGTGATCTGACATTTCTTCCAGTCATTATTTTTAATACATTAATTGGTATCGTGCAGGAGATTCGTGCGAAAAATGTATTGGAAAAGCTGAACATGTTAAATGCACCGCATGCCAGTGTTGTGCGTGACGGGAAAAAGTCGTTAGTGGATTCAGAAGAACTGGTACTGGATGATATTGTAATATTCAAAGCGGGAAATCAGATCTGTGCCGATGCAATTGTAGTATCCGGCGAAGTGCGAGTCAATGAATCACTGTTGACTGGTGAATCTGATGAGATTACGAAAGCTCCGGGAGCGGAGCTTATGTCCGGAAGTTTTGTGGTAGCGGGAGAGTGCCATGCCCGTCTTGATAAAGTCGGAGTGGATTCTTACATTTCCAAGCTGACATTGGAAGCGAAGGCTATGAAGAAAGGCGAGCAGTCGGAAATGATCCGCTCACTGGATAAGTTGGTAAAATTTGTCGGTATTGCGTTGATTCCGATTGGTATTACGTTGTTTGTACAAGGATTTTTCTTTAATGATCAGAGCTTCCGAAACAGTATTGTTTCTATGGTGGCAGCAGTTCTTGGTATGATTCCGGAAGGATTATATCTGCTGGCAAGTGTGGCGTTGGCTGTCAGTTCTATGAGACTGGCTCATAAGAAAGTTCTGCTTCACGATATGAAGAGTATTGAGACGCTGGCTCGCGTCAATGTGCTTTGTGTGGATAAGACAGGAACGATCACTGAGAATTCTATGAGTGTCAAAGACATGATCCCGACAAAGGAATATGATGCAGAGAAGATGCCGGAGTTAAATGGTCTTCTGTCTGATTTTGTGGGAGCCATGAGCAGCGATAACAGCACCATGGAGGCGTTGAAGGATTATTTTAAAAAGAAGACGGAACAGTCTGCCTCTAAGGTTGTTCCATTTACTTCTGTGACAAAATACAGTGGAGTCATGTTCGGGGAGAAGTCTTATGTAATCGGAGCTCCGGAGTTCGTGCTCCGCGAGGATTATGATACTTACAAACCGGATATCAGCGAGTATGCAAGAAAAGGGTATCGTGTACTTGTATTTGGCTCTTATGATGCAGCATTAGATGGCGGAAAATTGACAGGAAAGGTTCTGCCGATGGCATATGTCCTTCTGGCAAATCCAATCCGTAAAGAAGCACCGGAGACATTTGCATACTTTGCAGAGCAGGGCGTGGAAGTCAAAGTTATTTCCGGTGATAATCCGCTGACTGTATCAGAGGTCGCGAAAGAAGCCGGTATTGTAAATGCAGAGGAATATGTTGATGCGACGACACTTCAGACAGATGAGGATATTGCAAATGCGATTGCAAAATATACGGTATTTGGGCGTGTGACACCGGGGCAGAAGCGACAGTTTGTTCAAGCATTGAAAGATCAGGGAAAGACTGTTGCCATGACCGGTGACGGAGTTAACGATGTGCTGGCACTTAAGGATGCGGATTGCAGCGTAGCTATGGCATCGGGAAGTGATGCGGCATGCCAGGCGGCGCAGGTTGTGTTGTTGGAGTCCAACTTTGCATGTATGCCGTCAGTTGTATTAGAAGGAAGGCGAGTGGTCAACAATATCCAGCGATCAGCCAGCCTGTTCCTGGTAAAGAACATTTTCTCATTCCTGTTGTCCCTGTTCTCGGTTGTATTTATGATGAGCTATCCATTACGGCCGTCACAGATTTCACTGATCAGCATGTTCACCATTGGAATTCCGGGATTCTTCCTGGCATTCCAGCCGAATAAAGATGTGATCAAAGGACATTTCCTGACAAATGTGGTGTTAAAAGCTCTGCCGGCCGGCCTGACTGACGTACTGGCGGTAGCTGCCATGGCAGTCTTTGGGCAGACATTTGGACTGGGAGAGACAGACATTTCCACAGCAGGAACGATGCTCCTTGCCATTGTAGGATTTATGATTCTGTTCAAAATCTGTGAGCCATTCAACTGGCTGCGTGGCTGTGTATGGGTAGGTTCAGTTATTGGACTTTTAGGCTGTTCCATTTTCCTGCCGAAGCTGTTCGCGATTACCGGAATGTCCACAAAATGTATTATGCTGTTCGTAGTATTTTCTATTGCGACAGAGCCATTGTTCCGGTATCTGACAAAGCTTGTCAGCGGAGTAAGAAAGCTGCATATGAAGATACATAAGAAGCCGGTGGAAGAGTTTTAAGGATATAGAAAAAAAGAAATATAAGAAATATAAAAATCCTGCAGAGATGTATATGATATACAATAATCTACAGGATTTTTTGTTGCCAAGCATACGACAAAAAGGTCCGGTGGACCTTTTTTAGTCGATTCTTTAATTACTTTACAATGTCCGGATTTTCGAATACGTCCAGCGCGGTAGCTGCCAATGCTTTTGTGGCGGTATGAAGTGTATGGCGTGCCATTTTTCCATGTACATATTTCAGAAATGTCTCGTGATGTGCAAATACTTTCGGTCTTGCACCGGTATCTAACTCGCAGTATACGGTCGGGCATACATGAGATACATTTCCAATATCACTGGATCCACTTGCTTCTTCATCACTGTCTACGAAATCTGTAACACCCAGATCATTTAAGTTCTTACGCATCAGGGCGCGAAGTCCATCATGATATACAAGGTCATCATAAGAATTCTCGAAGTTGAAGTATTCCAGTTTTGCACCAGTCATAAGTTCTGCGCCTTTTGCACAATTAATGACTTTCTGAGTCAGTTCCTCCAAGTAAGCGCGGTCTTTTGCACGAATGTAGAATTGGCATGCTGCGTAATCAGGAATAATATTACATGCAGCACCACCGGAAGTTATGATCCCTGCTACACGGGCGTCATTTCTTGTCTGCTGGCGCATTGCATTGATTCCTGCAAACATCAGGTTTACAGCGTCCAGAGCATTGACACCTTTTTCAGGATAGGCGGCTGCATGGGAGGCGGTACCCTGGAAGTGGAATTCAATAGAATCCATAGCCAGAGTCATAATATTCATGTTGTTTTCAGCGCCTAAGTGGAACTGAAGTGCAGCGTCGATATCATCATAACCGCCACGGTTGGCAATATCACATTTACCACCGGTTGTCTCTTCGGCAGGGGCACCGATGACAACAATCGTTCCGTTGATCTGATCTTTGAATTTTGCCAGAGTCAGGGCAGCACCGAGTGTGGAAGCGGCTATCCAGTTATGTCCGCACGCGTGGGCCACCTCGTCCTTGTTCGGACCATATCCCGGAAGCGCATCATACTCCGGAAGCACAGCAACTTTCGGACCCTCACCACAGTAAAGTTCTGCACGAAAAGCAGTATCAAGATCCAGATACGGACAAGTTACCGTAAATCCATGCTCTTTTAATTTCTCAACAAGATACTTGCAGGACTTAAATTCCTCACTGCCAAGCTCCGCATGATTAAACACAAACTCACTGATTTCTTCAATCTCAGCAGCAAGATTATCCTCTGCAAGATAAAGTTCTTCTTTATTCATTATATATAAATCTCCTTTACAAAAATATTCTATATTTACATTTCTTCATCAGGACTTACAAAAGCCCTAAAAAGAAAGCTTTGCACAGCCACACTCACACTCATACTTCCGGTTTACTGCAATATAAAAGAGTGAAATAATCTTGAAACAGGTACTCTGACGCGGCCGGTACTTAGGCGGTGTTCTTTAGCGCCTTATGTACCGCTGCCAGCGGAAGGTAGCGAGAGCGTGCCTGGGAAAGATTATTTCACTCTATGCTATTAACGGTAACTAATATCCTATCACTACCGCAGCTCCGAGTAATACGATTGAAGCAGCGAAAATGATCAGGAACAGTGGTGTTACGAATCTATACCATTTGTTAATTGGCAGTCTCATGATTCCGCACATCATAAATACGCTTGTTGGCCAGAAAATGTTAGAGAATCCATCACCAAACTGGTAAGCCAGGACGCTGACCTGACGGCTGACACCAACCATTTCTCCGACTGGGGCAAGGATTGGCATTGTGATCAGAGCCTGTCCGGCACCACTTGGGATAAAGAAGTTGATAATGTTCTGAGCAAATAACATACCCATTGCACTTGCCATACCGCGGAAATGCTGGAGCATGGTAGCGAGCCAGTATACAACGGTATCAATGATCTGTGCATTTTCCATGATAACAGCGATGCTTCGGCTGATACCAACAAGAAGTGCACCATACATCATTTCCTTACTTGCTTCGATAAAAATATCTGCAATCTCACTTGGTGTAAATCTGGATACAAGTCCGGATACAATTGTCATAATAATGAACAGGGTTGCAATTTCGTCGATGTACCAGCCAAGTTTGATCGTTCCGTAAAGAAGCATACCAATTGTAAATACGAATAACAGACAGCTCAGTTTGTGAGTGGTTGTCATCTTGATCTCCATCATTTCCTCACGGGAAGCACATTCGAGCGTCTCAATCTTTTCTCCGTAAAGGTAAGATTTTGTCGGATCCTTTTGGATTCTACGTGCATAGCGCCATACATACCAGATACTGATGCCCATGAATACGACAAAGCAAAGAATACGGTAACCAAGACCGGAGAACATCTTCACGCCTGCAACTTCCTGGGCGATACCAATAGTAAATGGGTTGATGGTTGCAGCGGCAAATCCGACTGCGACACCGAGGTAAATGACACTGCCGCCGACGATGGCATCGTATCCGAGTGCCATGGCGATGGAGATAAACACAGGAATCAGTCCGTAAGTCTCTTCAAACATTCCCATGGTGGAACCGAGAAGTCCGAATAAAATCATACATACCGGAATGATCAGTTCGATACGGTTACCAACTTTACGAAGTACAGAACCAACCAGTGCGTCAAATGTACCATTTTTTAAAAGTACATATACAAATGCATATGCAAAGATGATAAAGAAAATAATCTGTGCACTGTCTTCAAATCCAATCTGGAAAGATTTGAACATATCAAAAATGCTGCAGCCGATTTTATCGACATGATGAAAACTGTCTGCGACAACAACAGAGTTACCGGAAGCGTCTTCGACACGGTCAAATGTACCGGCTGGAATAATGTTAGCCAGAATTGCAGTGATGACTGTCATTATGAAAATAATGACATACGCATGTGGCATTTTAAAGCGTTTTTTCTTTTCCATTGTAAATTAAAATCCTCCTCAATCATAAGTGCTAAAAAACAGTTTTCATTTTAGCACTATTCGAGGAGGGTTACAATGAATTTTTTTACACAAATATGAATTTTTTTGCAATTTCTTTACACTTTTGCCTGAGTATCATTTCTATAATGTCAGATACTTATCAGAAAGTGCATATTTAGTCTTGAGGAACATTATGATAATCCCACACAGCCTGTAAATATTCTGGTTTAGAAAGCAACAATTTTGTACCTTCTGCCATACATCTGGCTGCATAAAGCATACCTTTATGTCCAATACTCATGCCGGCCTGTTCTCTGGCTGCCCAGTGGTGAAGTGCGGTGCCGTGGCACATAGTAGCAGCGCTGATGGTGATGAGGGGAACGGTATGGCTGACCTGGGAGGCATCGGTTCCAATGGAAAGTGGAACTGGTGTGTCCTCCAGCGGATAAAGTCCTGCAAAATATTTTCCATTGTTCATAAGTCCGGCCTTTTCTGAAATGTCTTTTGCAAAATCCAGTTCTGCATCTGTATATTCAGGTGTTGGTATATGAGTCATAGCTTCATAGTAAACTTCCACTAGCGGACGGTTGACTTTCATTTCCATGCAGCTTCCAACTAATTCGATATCGACAGTTGTTCCGGTCATCATAGCTGCACCTTTTGCACATGCATCCACGCGTTTGCTTGCATCTTCCGTGCGGCTTCTTTTGGTAGAGCGGATAAAATAATTCGTCTTTGCAAAGTCAGGTACAACATTTGCCGGAATACCATTATCCATGTAAGCATAATGCATGCGGACGTCATCTGTTACATGTTCGCGGAGATAATTCACGCCAATATTCATAAGCTCGGCAGCATCTAAGGCGCTGCGACCGCTTTCCGGTGAGCGGGAGGCATGTGCGCTGACTCCGTGAAATGTATAGTTTTTAATGTCCTGCGCCTGCCAGATGTCATTGCTGACACGGTTGCGGTCGAATGGATGCCAGGTCACTGCGATGGACAGGTCATCGAACACATTCTGTTCGTCCATAATAATTTTTCCGGACATGATCTCTTCCGCCGGGCAGCCGTAAACACGAATTACAATCGGTTCACCAGAGGATTCATAATCTGCTTTCAATGCACAGGCAGCTGCGCAGACTGCTGTTCCAAGAAGATTGTGTCCGCATGCGTGTCCGATTTCCGGAAGAGCATCATATTCAGCGAGAAAACCAATGATTGGAACTTCGTTAGAAGATGAAACGTTTTTCCCGGCTGGCTGGATTTTAGTAATATCGATGTCAGAATTGGTCCAGGCCGCAGTAAATGCAGTCTCGATTCCAGCAGTATTCCATTCTATTTGAAATCCCTGTGTTTCCAGGTAATCCGCAAGACATTTTGAAGAAAGTTTTTCTTTGTAAGCTGTTTCCGGATGTTCGAAGATATAGCATGATTTCTGAATAAGTTCATCTCTGTGGTTGTCAAGCCAGTTGGAGATAGTAGGGTATGTTGCGGTTGATGTCATAAGATGCCTCCTGTCGTATTTTTATAGTGGGGGAGCTTTTATCCCAATATTTTTTACAGATAACAGAACTAGTTGGTTCTGAAGTCAATTTTATACATTTTTCGTAGGATGTCAATTCCGAAGGCGTTCTTGAACGTATAATTTCCGGGGGATACAAATGGTCAGTCTTGATAGAAGTGGCTATGTCGCATATAATGATATTAGAGTCAAAAAGGTTTGAAACAATAGATTTGTGAAATAAAATAGGAGGATATATGTCAGATAGAGAAGAAAAGACCGGAAAAAATGATAACGGAAAGAAAAACAAGGGTGGTAAAAGAAATAAAATAGTAGCAATAGAAATGATTATTCTTGTACTGCTGATCATGGCAGCAGTGGCAATTTTTATTCAGAGAGATAAAAGTGTAAAAGAGGCTGCGAAGATTCATAATCAGAAGGCGAAAAAGACAGAGCAGACACCCCAAGCTGCGCAGAAAGAAAATGAGATAGAAGAAGAGACGGAGGGTACGGAAGAAGAGACTGGTGATAGAGACGCGGCAGTTCCTGACCGTAGTAATTTTGCAGTGCAACCGGGAGTTTCAGTCGGAACGACAGAACAGTCCGATGAGAAAATCGTGTATCTGACATTGGATGACGGACCATCAGATAATACACAGGCAGTTCTGGATATTCTGGATAAATATAATGCAAAGGCAACATTTTTTGTGACAGGTGAGATGCCGGAATACAAAGATATGATAAAGGCTGCGTATGACAAGGGACATACAATTGGAATGCATACATATTCACATGATTATGCTAAGGTTTATGCATCGGTTGATGCGTATTTTCAAGATCTGGATCAGATTGGGCAGATGGTACAGGAAGAGATTGGCTATGTACCATGTTTTATCCGTTTCCCGGGTGGATCATCAAATACTGTATCAAAGAAATATACAGCAGGAATCATGTCCACGCTTGTGCAGGAAGTACAAAACCGTGGATATCAGTATTATGACTGGAATGGAAGTTCCGGCGATGGGTCTGTGAGAACGACCGAAGAACTGGTGGCGCAGGCAACGAGCTTTGATTCTAACAACATCATTTTACTTTGTCATGATTCCCATGGAAAACAGACGACCGTAGAGGCATTGCCACAGATTATTGAACATTATCAGTCACTGGGATATACATTTAAAGCACTGGATCGTGATAGCTTCGTAGCGCATCATGGAGTGAATAACTAATTGAGACATAAATCAGTCATAAATTGTAAATAATCGTAAGTATGGTAAATATTGTAAATAAGATATTGTAAATAATCTGTGAGATAATCGGTGAATAATCGGTGAATTGTAAATAATCGCACGAGTCAGGGGTTGGGTAATCACAACTTCTGTGCTATAATAAACGATATATGGCATCTGACACATTTCTTTGTATAATAGGAAGGTGCATTTCCTATGCATGGCGTCAGAAGAAAGTATTTTTAAGACAGTAGAAGGAGTATTTGGTATGAATTTAATTGAAATTCGCGAATTATACAAGAACCAGGAAGCATACCTGGATAAAGAAATTACCGTTGGGGGATGGGTAAGAAGTATCCGAGACTCCAAAGCATTTGGCTTTATTGTCATCAATGATGGAACATTTTTTACACCACTTCAGGTCGTATATCATGATGATATGGAGAACTTTGAGGAGATTTCCAAACTCAATGTAGGAGCAGCTGTTGTTGTAACAGGTACACTGGTTGCAACACCACAGGCAAAACAGCCATTTGAGATTCAGGCGAAGACTGTAACAGTAGAAGGCGCTTCCGCGCCGGATTATCCGCTTCAGAAGAAGCGTCACAGCTTTGAGTACCTTCGTACTATCGCACATTTAAGACCGAGAACAAACACATTCCAGGCAGTATTCCGTGTTCGTTCCCTGACGGCATACGCACTTCACAAATTTTTCCAGGAGAGAGGATTCGTGTATGTACATACACCGATCATTACAGGAAGTGATTGTGAAGGAGCCGGAGAGATGTTCCGCGTAACAACGATGGACATGGAAAATGTACCGAAGACAGAGAATGGTGCAGTAGATTATACCCAGGATTTCTTCGGAAAAGAGACAAGCCTTACCGTAAGCGGACAGTTAAATGCAGAGACATACGCACAGGCATTTGGAAATGTTTATACATTTGGACCTACATTCCGCGCAGAGAACTCCAACACAACAAGACATGCGGCAGAGTTCTGGATGTTAGAGCCTGAGATGGCATTTGCAGATCTGGAGGACGACATGGACCTTGCAGAAGACATGTTAAAATATGTCATCAATTATGTGATGGAAAACGCACCGGAAGAGATGAATTTCTTCAATTCATTTGTAGACAAAGGGCTGATCGATCGACTGACCAACGTTGCAACATCTGAATTTGCAAGAATCACATACACAGATGCAATTGAGATTCTAAAGAAGCACAACGATAAATTCGAGTTCAAAGTATCATGGGGAATCGATCTTCAGACAGAGCACGAGCGCTATCTGACAGAGGAAGTATACAAACGCCCAGTATTTGTAACAGATTATCCGAAAGATATCAAAGCATTCTACATGAAACAGAACCCAGATGGAAAGACCGTGGCAGCAGTCGATTGCCTCGTACCAGGAATCGGTGAGATCATCGGAGGAAGCCAGAGAGAAGACGATTACGAGAAGCTTGCAACACGCATGGAAGAACTCGGAATGAAGACAGAAGATTACGGATTCTACATGGATCTTAGAAAATACGGATCTACAAGACATGCCGGATTCGGACTTGGATTCGAGAGATGCATCATGTATCTGACAGGAATGGGCAATATCCGTGACGTAGTACCATTCCCAAGAACAGTAAATAACTGCGAGTTATAACAGAAAAATAGCCCCTGAAATTGTAGAAAATGTTTGACACAATCAGAAAGGGACAGGTTAAAGTTCAATTGGGGACGGGGTTTTTTTGAAAAAACCCCGTCCCCAATTGAAAAAGAGGAGAATTGTATGAATATTTTAGTAGTGGATGATGAGAAAGAGATTGCTGATGTTATCGAGTTATACTTGAAGAATGATCAGTATAATGTGCTGAAATTTTATACGGGTCAGGAAGCGCTTGATTGTATTGCCAGTACGAAGATTGATCTTGCGATTCTGGATATCATGCTTCCGGATGTGGACGGATTCCAGATTTTGAAGCAGATTCGGGAGAAATATACATTTCCTGTGATTATGTTGACAGCGAAGACGGAGTATATGGATAAGATCACGGGTCTGACACTTGGTGCGGATGATTATATTCCAAAGCCTTTCAATCCATTGGAGCTGGTTGCCAGGGTGAAAGCACAGATTCGACGCTATACGCAGTACAATGAGGGTACGAAGGACGAGGGGGATGTGATTGATTTTGGCGGTCTGTTCCTGAACCGGCAGTCTCATGAGTGTACTTACAATGAAGTGCCGCTGACACTGACACCGATTGAGTTTGATATTCTGTGGCTGCTCTGTGAGAACCGAGGCAAGGTTATTAGTTCTGAGGAGTTATTCCACAAGGTTTGGAAGGAAGAATGCTATAAGAACAGCAACAATACGGTCATGGTTCATATCCGGCATTTGCGGGAAAAAATGAATGGACCTACCGGAAAATCTGATTTCATTAAGACTGTATGGGGAGTTGGATATAAGGTTGAAGAATAATTATCGTAAATTAAAATTCAGTATTCTCTTGCAGACGGTGCTTGTTACGGCACTGACAGTTCTGGTGGGTGGATTTTTGCTGAATTATGTGATCGATGGAATTTATAATGACAGTTTCGCCAGGAATTTTGTAAAAATAATGACGAAACTGCAAGTGAGTGAACCGACTGCACGGAGCCTGTATTGGAAATTGATAGGAGATAACAAGACATTTTTCATGGTTGTAGGCTTTTTGCTTTTGTTTGCTCTTTTTTTCTATGTGGCACTTTCGAAAATGACAAAGTATCTGGACCAGGTGGGAGAGGGAATTGAAAATATTCTGTCGGAATCTACGGAACCGATTCACCTGATCACAGAATTGAAACCGATTGAGATTCGATTAAATGAGATTAAAGCTACCCTGAAACGGCAGGAGTTGGAGTCAGTGGAAGGCGAGAAACGAAAAAATGATCTGGTGTTGTTTCTGGCGCATGATTTAAAGACACCCTTGACTTCTATTGTGGCTTACTTAAGTATGCTGGACGGATATCCAAAGATGCCGGAGGAGGAGCGAAAGAAATATATTCATATTGCTCTGGAGAAATCCAATCGTCTCGGTGAATTAATTAATGAGTTTTTTGACATTACAAGGTACAATTTGCAGAATATCGAGCTGGAGTCGGTGAAGATCAATTTGACTATGATGCTGGAGCAGATTGCAGACGAACTTTATGGCGTACTTCAGGAAAAAAAGCTTACTTGTGATGTGGATGTGGAAGAGAATCTGGAAGTTTACGGTGATCCGGACAAGCTTGCCCGTGTCTTTGATAATATTTTGAGAAATGCCATTGCATATTGTTATGAGAATACCAAAATTGAGATTCAGGCCAGAATGAAAAATAATAAAATCGAGATTACATTTACAAACAGCGGAGACCGGATTCCGGGAGATATGCTGCAGACGATTTTTGAAAAATTTTACCGGGTAGATAATTCCAGGTCGACCGGAACCGGAGGAGCAGGACTTGGTCTTGCGATTGCAAAAGAGATTGTGGAACTACATGATGGACAGATCATGGCGAAAAGTGACGATTTACATACGCAATTTATTGTGACACTGCCGTCGGAAAATGAACTGGAAGAAAATGAAGAGGGAAGAAAAAATGAGATTCATACACATCGCAGACATACATTTGGGGGCAGACCCGTACATTGGAAGCTCCCGAAAGGAAAAGCGGGAAAAGGAGATATGGACCAGTCTTGAACGAGTACTCGAAGTCTGTGAAAGTAAGCATGTGGAAATGCTTCTGATCGCAGGCGACTTGTTTCACAGGCAGCCGCTCAGACGGGAACTAAAAGAACTGGATTATCTTTTTTCAAAACTGACCATGACTGAGGTGGTTATCATTGCAGGAAACCATGATTATCTGAAGAGAGATTCTTATTATCGGACGTTTCAGTGGTCAAAAAATGTGCATATGATTCTGGACAGGGAGATTCAATGCGTGGAATTTCCAGCATACAGTCTGGCAATCTATGGCATGAGCTATGATACGAAACAGATTACAGAGGAATGCTATTGTGATGCATTTGCACAGCGGCGACAGCCATATGAGATTTTGCTTGCGCACGGAGGAGATGACAGCCATATTCCGATAAAGAAAGAAAATCTGCTGGGGCTTGGTTATGATTATATTGCAATGGGGCACATCCATAAACCGCAGATTATCTGTCCGGATAAAATTGCTTACGCCGGAGCGTTGGAGCCAATCGATAAAAACGATACTGGAGCGCACGGATACATTTACGGAGAGATCACGACCAAGGGATGCAGGATAAGATTCGTACCATTTGCAATGAGATCTTACATACATCAGACGATCGAAGCAAATCCGTCTATGACAGAGCATGAACTAAAAGAGACAGTTGCGAAAGTTATAGATGAAAAAGGAAAGGAAAATATTTACAAGATTATTCTGGACGGAATGCGTGACCCGGAAATTTCTTACAATGTGGACACGCTGGATCCATATGGAAATGTGATCGAGATTACAGATCAGACACGACCGGCGTATCAGTTCGATAAGTTGAAAGAAGCAAATAAGGGAAATATTCTTGGGGCATTTGTGGCAGAGCTGGAACAGTATCCTGAGAATAGTCTGGAACATCAGGTGCTTTGTGAGGGAGTGCGGGCATTGATGGAGACAAGAAGAGGCTAATATGAAAATCAAAGAGTTGAGACTTAAGAACTTTGGAAAGTTTACAAATAAAGAAATTCATTTCTTAGATGGAATGAATGTGATATATGGAGAAAATGAGTCTGGAAAGTCTACCCTTTATACGTTTATCAGAGCTATGCTTTTTGGGTTGGAACGAGGGCGTGGAAGAGCTGCGGCGCAGGATACATTTTCCAGATATGAACCGTGGGAAAATCCGAATTATTATTGTGGGGAAATGAAATTTGAATCAGGAGATAAGGAATTTCTTCTGTCCAGAAATTTTGACCGGTATGGGAAAAATGAGACGCTTGTCTGTCTGGAAGATGCAGAAGAATTGTCTGTGAAAGATGGAGATCTTCAGATGCTCATGGGTGATTTGAGTCCACAAATTTATGATGATACGATGGCTATGGCACAGATGAGGGTAAAGCCTGGAATGACGCTCTCCGAGGAATTGAAAAATTACGCATCTAATTATTATGCGACCGGAGATGGGGAACTTGATCTGGCGGCAGCTATAGATTATTTGAAAGAGCAGAAAAAAGAAAGTTTGCATGAGATGCAAAAGCAAATGGAAAAACGCCAGGATAAAAGAGAACACATTTCTCAGGAAATGTCTTATGTGTGGCGTGATATTCATAAACTGGAAGAAGAACAGGCACATTTGGAAGAAGAGATTGAGTTTAGAAAAGTGCGGGAGCGAGAATCCAGGCTGTTGCTTAAGCAGGATGAAGAAGAACCCAAACACATGATAGATGAGATACGGCCATCTAAATGGAGAGTACATCCATTGGAAATATTGGCAGCGGTACTGGCAGTGGTTCTGTGTGCGTGGCTTTTGAAACGTCCGTGGAATTATCTGGTCGCAATTATTTTAGTATTGCTTTCCAGCATCTATGTGTGGAACCGGATGAAGATCAGTAAAAAAGTTGAGAAGACAGAGCCGGAAAAAATTTTGGAGGAGATTACACCTCAAGAGGAGAAGATTCCTACAGACCGTCTGAAATGGGAACTGGAGAGAAATGCGTTGGAGCTTGGGGATAAGCGGGTACGTTATTCCAATCTAAAGGAAGACCTGGAAGAGTTAGACGGGATCAGTGATGAGGAGAGAATTCTGAATGCCCAGGCGGAGGCAAGACAGCTTGCGATTGATAAAATTCAGGAACTTTCTGGAGAGATGCAGAAGAAGCTTCGAGGAAAATTAAATGACCGGGTTTCAGAGATTATGGAATTTATTACAGAAGGGAAATATACCCGATTAAATGTAGAAGAAGGATTAAATATCAGCTTACTGAGTGAAGGGCGCAAAGTAGATATTGCAAGAGTCAGCCAGGGAACAGCAGAGCAGGTATATTTTGCACTTCGAATGGCAGCATCAGAAGTACTGTTAGAAGAAGAACTTCCGGTGATTCTGGATGATACATTTGTAAGTTATGACGAGGAACGGCTGGAAAGTGTGTTGGAATGGCTTGCAAAAAGTGGAAAACAGGTATTATTGTTCACCTGTCAGAAAAGAGAGATGAAGATACTTTCCGAAATGGGAGTTAAAAATTGTAATTATATAAAATTACAGTAGACAAAAGCAGATGAATGAATGTAAAATTCTTGAACTACATTCACTTATCTGCTTTTTATATCAGCTGGGAGTCAATCCCCCAGCTGATATAGCCTCCGGCAGGATTGCAGAGATGCGCAGTAGAAGTATGTCATGCAATTGCATGACGCGCACCTCGCAGCAAGAATGCCGAGGCATTCTTGAACAGACGCAGCTGTTATAACTGACCGTGAGCTTTCTTGTATTCCTCAACGCATACCTGAATTCTCTCACTAGGATCCAGAATATCACTGATAGATCCGTCGTGGTTCAGAGTATCAATCATAAGAGCAACATATTTACTCATATCACAGTTGATATAATAAGGTCTGGAAAGAAGTTCCGGTGTCTGGTAAATCAGATTCGTTGTTAAAACTCCATCAATCAGACCACTTTCATAGGCTTCATCGAACTTATCCAGTCCATTTGTAAAGAGTCCAAATGTAGCAGCTGCAAAAATACGTTTTGCATTGCGGCTCTTTAACTGTTTTGCAACATCCAGGATGCTGTCTCCGGAAGAAATCATGTCATCCAGAATAATAACATCTTTTCCTTCTACAGAAGAACCAAGGAACTCATGAGCAACGATTGGGTTGCGTCCATTTACCACACGTGTGTAATCACGTCTCTTATAGAACATACCCATATCCAGGTTCAGAACGTTTGCCAGATATACAGCACGCTCTGTAGCACCCTCATCTGGGCTGATCGCCATCATGTGGTCACTGTCGATGATTAAGTCATCGTATCGATCTAATAATCCTTTTACAAACTGATAAGTTGGACGCACTGTCTCGAATCCGGAAAGCGGGATTGCGTTCTGTACACGAGGGTCGTGTGCATCAAATGTAATAATATTATCAACGCCCATGTGTGTCAGCTCCTGAAGTGCGAGTGCGCAGTCCAGAGACTCACGAGAGCTTCTCTTATGCTGACGGCTTTCATAGAGGAATGGCATGATAACGTTGATACGTTTTGCTTTACCACCGACAGCAGCGATAATTCTCTTTAAGTTTTGATAATGATCATCTGGTGACATATGATTTGTGTTTCCACTCATAGAATATGTCAGGCTGTAGTTGCAGACATCGACCAAAATGTAAAGATCCATACCACGGACAGACTCATCAATCACACCTTTGGCTTCCCCGGAACCAAAACGTGGTACATGAGCATTTACGAGATAAGAATCTCTCTGATATCCACTGAATACTACATCATCCATGAATTTGTGTCCATCTTCATGGCGCCATGTAGTGATGAAATGATCGACTTCCTTTCCCATCGCCTGGCAGCCATCAATTGCGATGATTCCAAGTGTTCCTGCAGGGATGTTGTCAAGATTACGTTCGTTACGGCGTAACATCTTTTGTACCTCCTAGGTTTAATAATTTTTTTTGAATTCTGATATCGTCACCGGTCAGACGGAGCATAGAATAGCTGCTGCTGATACGTGAAAAAATTCGTTCAGAATAAATTGCTTTTATATCTTCGAGCGACAGGTTCGTAGATATGATTGTCGCTTCCTTTCGTAAGATTCGCTCATTAAGTATAACAAATAATTGTGAAACCGTAAAGCTATTCGCGAGCTCTGTGCCAAGATCATCAATAATTAGCAAGTCACAGCTGCAAATATGGGAGAGTGCATCTTCATCGATCTCATCTCTTTTACCAAAAGTATTCTTAGCAAGAAAATCAAAAAGCCCTGCTGCAGAAAAATAAATAACTGAATAAGAGTGATCCATTAATTCCTTTGCAATACAGTGAGTGAGAAATGTCTTTCCAACACCAGTATCTCCATATAAAAGAATATTATGAAATTCACTGGAAAATGTATCAATAAAATGATGACAGACACGAAGTGCGGTTTCAATGGCGTCTCTTGCCGATCTTCCGGTCAGCGGATCAATATGGCTTTTGGAATAGTAGTCCAGAGAAAATGTGTGAAAATTTTCCTGCTCTAAAATTCCTTTCAAGTTCGAGTCGTTATATAGAAGCTCGATAATTGCCTTTTTCATACAGTGGCACTTGCGTGTTCCAATATATCCGGTATCCTGACAGTCTGGACAGTGATAATGCTTTTCAAGATAATCAGATGGAAATCCGTGAGACGTAAGAAGCTTCTGCTTTTCGCCAGTTAATGTCAGGAGCTTTTCATGAAATGAAGAAAGAGCATCTTCGTCTCCTTCCAGCAGTCTCTTTGCTTTTTCAACACTCAGAGAAGAAATCGTGTCATCAATTGTGCGAAGCTTTGGAATCTTCGCATAAACTTCATCAAAACGAAGACGAAGTTCATGCTCGTTATCCAGTTGTAATTGCTCATAATCGCGCATCAATTGATCGTACTGGGAATTTGATAATGCCATGGACGAAAATGCTCCTTATTATATAGTTTATTGCTGTAACAGCTTGCGCTCAAGATCGCTCATATCATAAGAACGATTCTCGAAGTTGTTGAACTTTGTTGGTGCCGGTGTGATTTTAGCGGCACTTTTTCTTTGAAGTTCTTTTTCACGGCGTTCTTTTTCACGGGCTTCTTTTTCGCGGATAAATCCGGCATCCAGGGTTTCGATATCCTGAATGTTCTTAACACTTTGCTCCAGCCATTTTTTCAGAATAGATTCAGTATAGTCAAAGCTTGGCTGATGAATTGCATTCATAGTTCTGGCGCATGCGTTCAGGATCAGATCCAGAGAGAACCCATATTCGGAAGTCCAGCGCTTGATGTATTCCATCTCAGACGGTGCAGGAGCGCGTCCTTTAATGCCGAAAGCTCCGAGAATAGAATAGCAGTTCTTATTGTATGCCATAGAGCTTGCTTTTGCTTCAGAAACCGTCTTAATGTGGCGTTCACACCAGGAAAGAGCAACCTTCTGAATATAGTGCATACTTGTATGACCGTTCTCTACACAGTACTCGATCAGGTATTCGATAAGATCTGCAGACATATGTAAAGTCTCGTAAAAATATGTAATAGATTCTACGTCAGAATGGGACAGCGTCTTGCCAAGGTACTGCTCTGCAACAAAAAGAAGTTCTTTGAACTCTTTACGAGAGCGGTACTGCTCAATACTGGATACATCTGTAGTTGGCGGTGCCGGCTGAATAGAAGGAGCAGCCGGTTCCGGTGCAGATGGTTCTTCTGTCATACGCGGCTGTGCCGGAATCGCCGGAGCCTCTCCGTCTACAGGCATGTCATAATCCAGTAACCCTTTCTTTTTCCAGTAGTTCAATGCACGGATCACATCTTTTTCTGTAATATCTAATAAATCTGCAATCTTTGAAATTGTCAGAGTTCCTGAAGGCTCATTCAGATGGCGCAAAAGAATAAGGTATACCTTCACGTATTCCCCGTTCGCCTCTGCCATATAATGATCGATAAATTCGTTCTCCAGTACAGTTGTATCACTCTGCACGTGGTTTGTAAGTGTTAATTTTCTCATGCCTTTTCAGGTCCTCCTCAAGTATCATTCGCTTCATTGCACAGCTATTATAGCATCGGAAGTACCATTAAAAAAGAAATTTTTGACGCAAAAATCGGGTTTTTTGTGGATAAAAATCTGTGGAAAATGTGGATAACTATCTTCCAAGAAGCGTTTCCCCAATGTTTACAACGTCTCCGGCTCCCATAGTTATCAACACATCCCCTTTTTGACAATGCGTCAGACAGAAATTTTCTATCTCTTCAAAACTTGGGAAGTAGTATGCATCGTGCCCTTTTGCCCTCAATTCATCTGCAATCTGCTTAGAAGACACTCCGAGAGTATCCGTTTCTCTTGCAGCATAAATGTCTGCCAGGATTACATGATCCGTATGTGAAAGTGCCTCAACGAATTCCGGGAAGAGAGCTTTTGTACGTGTATAAGTATGAGGCTGGAAAATGCACCAGATCTCACGATGCGGATAATGGGTCGCAGCAGTCAGTGTTGCAGCAATCTCTGTCGGATGATGTGCATAGTCATCAATGATCGTCACACCATTAGTCTCGCCTTTGTATTCAAAACGACGGTCTGTACCGTGAAATTCTTTCAGTCCCTTTTTGGCAACGGAAACATTTACATCCAGAAGATCTGCAACAGCAAGTGCGGCAAGTGCGTTGGATACATTATGGTCTCCACTTACAGATAAGGAAATACGATCTACAAATTCACCGTTCTTTACCAGGTCAAAGGATGCTTCGCCGAGTTCGTCATGAGTTACATTTGCAGCATGATAAGTTGCGGAAGGATTCGTTCCGTAAGTTACGATTTTGCAGTCAAGATCTCCTGTAATCTCATCCAGACGATCAATGTCACCATTGATAACAAGTGTTCCGTCTTTTGGAAGCAGCTTTGCAAATCTGTGGAAAGAGTTGCGGATATCCTCCAGATCCTTGAAGAAGTCCAGATGATCTTCGTCAATATTCAGAATCACACTGATCTTAGGAAAGAAGCTAAGGAAACTGTTTGTATATTCGCATGCTTCCGTAACAAAAATCTCGGAATTACCGACACGGATATTTCCACCGATTGCTTTTAAGATTCCGCCAACAGAAATAGTCGGATCCATCTCTCCGGCCAGAAGAATGTGTGAAATCATAGAAGTTGTTGTTGTTTTTCCGTGAGTTCCGGAAACTGCGATTGGAATGTCGTAGTTTGTCATAAGCTGTCCGAGAAGTTCAGCACGTGTCAGCATCGGGAGTCCTTTTTGAACTGCAGTCTGATATTCTTCATTGTCTTTATGAATTGCAGCCGTATATACAACTACATCGATACCATCTATAATATTAGAAGCTTTCTGTCCATAGAAAATCTGTGCGCCGGCTTTTTCAAGATGATCTGTCAGAGCAGATTCTTTGTTGTCAGATCCGGAAACAGTAAAGTTCTCTTCTAAAAGTACCTCGGCAAGTCCGCTCATGCTGATACCGCCGATTCCGATAAAATGTACGTGTACTGGCTGGTCAAAATTAATTTTATACATAATTAAGATTCCTTCCTCATATATATAATAATATAGGCAAATTGTGTTGGGAAAAATCCCGTCTGTAGTATCGTTGGATTGCTCTGTGCGGCACACTTTCACAATCCAATTAATAATTCTTTCTAACTTATTATTATATACATATATGAGAAAAAATCCAACCCGCAATTTTTTGTAATATTTTCATAAAAATCGGAGAAATTATTCAAATGTTTTGTAAAATATGTTCACGAAATGGAACATATATGGTATAATATTTATCACAAACTACTGAGAAGGGGTGAAGACATGAGGAAAAAGGAAATGATAGCAATGCTCCTGGCAGGAGGACAAGGCAGCAGACTTGGTGTTCTGACATCAAAAGTTGCGAAACCGGCTGTTGCATTTGGTGGAAAATACAGAATCATTGATTTTCCGCTAAGTAACTGTATTAATTCAGGAATTGATACTGTAGGTGTATTGACACAGTATCAGCCATTACGTTTGAATTCACATATCGGGATAGGTATCCCATGGGATTTGGATCGAAGCATCGGTGGCGTTTCGATTCTTCCGCCATATGAGAAGAGTACAAGCAGTGAGTGGTATACAGGTACAGCGAATGCCATTTATCAGAATCTGGAATACATGGAATCGTTCCATCCAGATTATGTATTAATTTTATCTGGAGATCACATTTATAAGATGGATTACCAGGTGATGCTTGATTATCATAAGGAGAACAATGCAGATGTTACAATCGCGGCTATGCCGGTTCCGATAGAAGAGGCAAGCCGTTTTGGAATTGTAATCACCGATGATAGTGGTAAGATTACAGAATTTCAGGAGAAACCGCCACAGCCGAAGAGTAATCTGGCATCAATGGGAATCTACATATTTAGCTGGAAAGCATTAAAAGAAGCTCTTGTAGCATTGAAGGACGAGCCTGGATGTGACTTTGGAAAGCATATCATTCCGTATTGTCATGAGAAGGGTGAGAGCCTGTTTGCTTATGAATACAATGGATACTGGAAAGATGTTGGAACACTGGGATCTTACTGGCAGGCTAATATGGAGCTGATTGATATTATACCGGAATTTAACCTTTATGAAGAATTTTGGAAGATTTACACTAACAGTGCTATACTTCCGCCTCAGTACATTGCAGAGAATGCTGTGATAGACCGAAGCATTATCGGCAATGGCTGCGAGATTTATGGAGAGGTACATAATTGTGTTATCAGTGCCGGAGTCACAATTGAAGAAGGTGCGGTAGTGAGAGATTCAATCATCATGAGCGATTGTATGATTGGAAAAGGCTGTGTGATCGATAAATCTATCATAGCTGAGAATACGAAGATTGGCGAAGGCGCGATCCTTGGAATTGGCAGTGAAGAACCGAATAAATTAAAACCGGCAGTCTACTCATTTGGACTTGTAACGATCGGAGAGAATTCTGTAATCCCGGATCACGTACAGATTGGTAAGAACACCGCAATCAGTGGAATTACGAACAAAGAAGATTATTCGGACGGAGTACTTGGAAGTGGAGAAACATTAATAAAGGCGGGTGAGATAGCATGAGAGCAGTAGGAATTATTTTAGCAGGCGGTAACAATAACAGGATGAAAGAGCTGACTCACAAAAGAGCAGTAGCAGCAATGCCAATTGCAGGAAGCTATCGATCCATTGATTTTGCACTTAGTAATATGACGAATTCTCATATTCAGAAAGTTGCGGTGTTGACGCAATATAATGCCCGTTCCTTAAATGAACATTTGAATTCTTCAAAATGGTGGAATTTCGGAAGAAAGCAGGGTGGACTGTACGTATTTACACCGACCATTACAAATGATAATGGATACTGGTATCGCGGAACGGCCGATGCCATTTACCAGAATATGGATTTCCTGAAAAAGAGTCATGAACCGTATGTTGTTATAGCATCCGGAGATGCGGTATATAAGATGGATTACAGTAAAGTTCTTCAGTATCATATTGACAAAAAGGCTGACGTTACGGTAGTATGCAAAGAGATGGATCCATCAGATGATGTGAGCCGATTCGGAACAATCCGAATGGATGACGATATGCGTATAACAGAGTTTGAAGAGAAACCGATGGTGACAAAATCAAACATGATTTCAACAGGAATCTATGTGATCAGAAGAAGATTACTGATTGATCTGATTGAGCATGCAGCGGAAGAAGAAAGGTTTGACTTCGTCAATGATGTTCTGATCCGTTATAAGAATCTGAAGAAGATCTATGGTTACAAGATTGATCATTACTGGAGCAATATTGCAACTGTAGATGCTTATTATAAGACTAATATGGACTTCTTGAAGCCGGAAGTAAGAAATTATTTCTTCAAGCAAGATCCGGAAATTTATTCAAAAGTCAGCGACCTGCCTCCTGCAAAATATAACCCAGGCGCGTCTGTCAAGAACAGTCTGGTAGGAAGCGGAAGCATTATCAACGGAACTGTGGAGAATTCCGTAATATTTAAGCAGGTATTTGTGGGAAATAACTGTGTGATCAAAAATTCAATTATTTTAAATGATGTGTATCTTGGGGATAATACTTACATTGAAAACTGCATCGTGGAAAGCCGTGATACAATCAGAGCCAACACACGTCACGTTGGAACAAACGGGATAAAAGTGGTTGTCGAAAAGAACGAGAGGTACGCACTGTAAGATCAGTGCGCCTAGATAGAAAGGGGCAATAACATGCAGATAACAGATGTAAGAGTAAGAAAAGTAGCGAAGGAAGGAAAATTGAAAGCAGTAGTATCAATCACGATGGATGAAGAATTCGTTGTACATGATATTAAAGTTATTGAAGGGGAAAAAGGACTTTTTATTGCTATGCCAAGTAAAAAGGCAGTGGATGGAGAATACAGAGATATTGCTCATCCAATCAATTCCGGAACTCGCGAAAAGATTCAAAGCATCATCCTCGAGAATTACGAAAAAGTATTAGAAGAGACACCTGAGGAAGCCGTTATCTAGTTTGTGTGAATAGAGGACATACGAACAGAAGCTTAAGGAAAATTGAAAAAAGAAAATGAAACGAAGAAGCGGGATATGTAATTGGAGGCATATCCCGCTTCTTTGTTTCAACTATTTAAAAATATTCTTGTGCGAAAATCCGTGTAGATTTGATTTAAATCACGAAACAGTTTTCGAGTTCAGTTCTTTTAAAATCTTATCAGCATTGTAATCAGGTGCCTGACAGAGGGCAATGTCATAGATCTGCTGAATGATATCCAGTGGTTCTTCGAGAATTTCAGAAATCTGAGCAGCAGAGATTTGTCCGGTGAAAGTGTAGCTGTATTAGTGCCGGGAATCACTGAAAGCTGCGGTGAACGAGTAACTTCATCAAAAATCTGAGTAATCTTTGCTGAAAAAGCAAATGAAATTCAGAAATGAAATCATGGCTAAGGATTTCTGTGGGCACTGAAACATAATGAAAATATCATGCCCGAAATTTGATGTAGACGTAGTGTAACATAGTGCTGTAATAAAACGCAATAGAAAAATAAAAATATTTCTAATATAGTCTCCACATACTTGGGAAAAATAAAACTATATCAGAGGTGGCAGCTATCTCACATCTGATATAGTCTGATATATTATGATGTTGGGGTCAAAAGCCCCAACTATGATGCCTACGGATTGTTCCGTGCGTTGCACTCCCACAATCCTCCCAATTATTCGCATATCGTGGGATTGTCATCCCACTTTTAGGCTCATATTGGGGCGGATCCCAAGGTCTTTCATCCACTTATGAGCAAGCTCATGTGGATTTAGACCTTTTGACCCTGGTATCATATATTATACATAATGATCAAGTGAAAATGTCATTGCTTTCTTTGTGACAGGGTGCCTGAACTCCAACTGATATGCACAAAGACACAGTGGTGTGCGCCTCGCGGTCAGCTTCGGTGAGTCGGGGTTATACTTCGTGTCACCGATGATCGGGCAGCCCATACCGGAAAGCTGCACACGAATTTGATGATGGCGTCCAGTATCTAACTTGATTTTTAGCTGACTGGTCGCGACAGGAATTGCGAAAGCAATATCAGCAAAAAATGTAGTATCAACTAAATCATAATGAAGCTTTGCTAATTTGGCGTTTGCAGTACCTTTCTGACAGATTCTGGAAGTATTTGTTCTGGCATCTTTTACAAGGTAGTTTTCTAAATCAGCAGATGTTGGTTCTGGAGTTCCCGCAACTAATGCATAGTAATGCTTACCGAAGCCGGAAGTTGTAAGCTGCCGGTTCAGTTCCTTTGCGGCAGCAGGCGTCTTGGCGAAGACAAGAATTCCACTTACAGGCTGGTCCAGTCTGTGAATGACGGCAAGGTACGGCTCGCCGGATTTACCAGAAGTCATGCTAATATGATTTTTTAAAAGGCTCACCATGTCCGGGGAGCCAATGCGTTTGCTTTGAGTTGCAACTCCGGCCGGTTTGACACAGACCAGAATCTGTGTATCTTCGTATAAAATGTTGATGTTATTTGTCATGTCATATTCCTTTATAATTTCATAAAAAATAGTTCTTAGATCAAAAAATATAAGCATAGGTCAAGATTCAGATAGAGTCCTGACCTATGCTTATATTGAAATAAAAACGCAGGGTTGTCAAGAACATAAATAAAATGATAGATAATTGCTATAAATAATGTTTCAGATAAAAAGTTTTCGAGTATGAGTGCTAAAAATAAAGATACCGTGTGAACAGGAAAAACATAGAAGTTCACACGGTAATTTTTATTCCCAATTCGATGGCTGTACCGGGTATTTTGCACATTTTCTTGCTGCACTCATATAAGCATCAATGTTTTCCAGTGATGTCTGAACCGGAATATCACATCCAGGAGCAATCGTAAATCCGCATGGATTGTCCCAGCATTTGCGGAAGCAGTCGATGACAGCCTGTTCGATAGATTCCGGAGTGCCTCGCAGAATTTCAATTGGTGAGACATTTCCCATGATGGAAAGTTTGTCGCCAACAAGATCTTTGGCAACAGCAATATCTACGGCACTATCGATACTGACTCCGCGGATACCCATCTCAGGGAAGGTCTCCAGAAGTTTTGTGGTATCTCCACAAATGTGGAAACCAGAGCCGCGGCTGCCCCATTCTTTCCATTTATCCATAACTTTTACATAATAAGGAATGACAAATTCACGGAACTGTTTTGGTGACAGAAGGGAAGCCGTTGGCTCAGCAAGTCCGATTCCAATCTGATTCTCTACGAATTTACGTCCAACTTCAATCGTAATGTCCGCAGCAAAGTCCAGAAGTTTATGAAGTCCTTCTTTATCTTTTCGCATAGATTTTAGGATTATTTCAACACCGGCAAGGTTGGCAGCAGTTGTAAATGGTCCCATTAGACCGACTCCTGTGAAAATCTCATCGTTTAATTCGTCTTGAATAATTTGGACAGCCTCAAAAGCAGTCTGGGCATTCGGGTCATTTTCAAAGCGAATTTTTTCCAGATCTAATTGATCAATCTCAGAAAAATCTTTTAAAATATTTTCCTTAATCATAGGAATTCCGAGTGGATCGTATGTAGATTCTGCACCGAAAGCAACCGGGATTCCGTCAATACGGTAGTTGACACTTAAGCCATCTTGCCCGAAACGTTTGTAGCTTTCGATAAGCCAGTGAGCGCGTGATTTTGCCTCTACGAAAGCATCTTGATAAGATGCCCCGAAGTTCATTCCAATATATGGTGAAAATAACTTGATCGGCATACGGTCTACTGGTTTTCCTGCAAACAGGGCAAATGCTCGTTCTTTAGGGGTCATTTGATCATCTTTGTGCATAAGGATTACCTCTCTTTTTAGTGATATTTTTAGTATACGACAGAATGGAGGCAGGGACAAGGAAAGTGGATGAAAATGATATTGGAATAGATAATGATACACAAAATATATAGAGTATTTAAATACTAGTGTTAGCGCAAGGTGTGGTATAAAGTGCGGGAGACAGAAAGAAGAGTAGATTTATTGTAAAAATATGCTATACTATGTCCATGATTAAGAAAATATAAAAGCGGACGGAGAAAAGGTATGAAAATTGAGAAGAATGCGAAAGATCTGATGACACCAATTGAACGAAAGAAGGCAATTCAAAATGGTGAGAGGGCAGACCGAGTGATGGCGATGCCATTTACCAGCGAGTTTAAGTGCTATCTGAGTGGAATCAGTGTTCGTGATTTTTGGTTTGATGTAAAAAAAATGGCACAGGCAGAGAGAATTGTATTTAATCGTTACGGCTATGACCGAATTGTGATCGGACCGAATACAAGAGGAATCGTGGAAGCGCTGGGAGGGAAATTTATCTATCCGGAAAATGGAGTTCCATATGCCGATGCCCCAATGATATCTGATTATAAAAAGCTTGATGAGATGGAGCCGGTCGAGGCAAAGCGAGATCCTCGAATTGCAGTATTTATAGAAGAAGCGAAAATATTGAGCGAAGAGGCGCAGGGAATTGTACCGATTGAGGCAAGCATTGGCGGACCATTTACAATTACTTCTTCGCTTCGAGGGGTGGAAAAATTGCTTAGAGATTGCCGGAAATATGGAGAGGAAGTTCATCGGCTGATGAGAATTGTAACAGATAGTCAGAAAAGCTGTATTGATATGGCAACTCAATATGGACTTGGAATTGCCATGGCAGATCCGGTCGCAAATCCAGCATTGATTGGACCGAAAATGTATGAAAAATTCGTTTTCCCATATACAAAAGAGCTGACCGATTATGCATATGAAAAGACAGGACATAAAGTATCTCTTCATATGTGTGGAGACACAAGGAGTATTTGGAAATATCTTGGACAATATCAGTTAAATGAATTAAGCCTTGATAATATTATAGATATTAAGCAGGCGGCAGACGAGATTGGCAGTGAAGTACCGATTGCAGGAAATGTAGATCCAGTGAGCATTGTCATGAAAGGAACGAAAGAAGAAATTTTTACAGATGTGAAACGATGTGTAGAAATTGGAAGTAAGGCAAAGAAGGGATACACACTTGCAACGGGATGTGATATCCCAGAGACAACAGATCCACAGAAGATAGACTGGTTCATGGATGCAGCAAGAGCATGCGGGGAATATAAGGGATAAAATTATCCGTTTTTGCAATAGGCACTATATACTCATATTAATAAAAATTCAAACAAATGATTATAGATAAAGTGAATATAAAGTGATTATATATCGAAAATAGCAATTTGATGTAAAGACGAGAGATATGCTATTCTGTATATGTAGTTATGAAATATTTTCAAGAGAAAACGGGAGGAAAACACAAAATGAAAAAGAAAATTGTAAGCATGTTATTGGTTGCAGCTATGGTTGCATCAATGGCTGTTGGCTGTGGATCAAAGAATGATTCCGGAAGCAGTGACACAAAGTCTGATAAAGGAGAATCCATTACATTTATGGCGCCTGATTGGGCAATTCCATCTGATGATCAACTGGATGAATTTACAAAAGAGACTGGAATTGAGGTTGAAGTATCTGAAGTGGGCTGGGATGATATCCGTGAAAAACTGGCTACAGCTGCAACAGGAAATAAAAATGTTGCTGATGTAGTAGAAGTGGACTGGTCCTGGGTAGGAGAATTCAAGGCAGCTGGCTGGTTAGAGCCACTGAAGATTTCAGATGCAGATAAGGAAGATTTTCTTACATTAGATACATTTACAGTAGATGATGAAATTTTAGCACTTCCGTATTCCAATGATTATCGTATCGCATATTATAACAAAGACCAGTTTGCTAAAGCCGGAATAAATGAAGCACCAAAAACATATGCAGAAGTTTTGGAAGATGCAAAAGCATTAAAAGCATCTGGTGTTGATTATCCGCTTGCAATGTCTATGAATGCAGAAGAGAAAGCTGCAACAGGATTAATGTGGACAGCATTCCAAATGGACGGAGTTGTATGGAATGATGATGGAACATTTAATAAAGATGCCATTATGGATGCATTAAATTATTATCAGGAAGTTTTAGATGCTGATTTGGTTGCCCCAGAGGACAAGACAGCTTCTGGTATGGAGGCTTATATGAGAATTTGCAGTGGTACAGCAAGTTTTCTTGTAGGACCAACAATGTTTGTATCTAAGACACAAAATCCGGATGATTCAGCGGTAGTGGGACAGGTTGAACCGATTCTTGCTCCAGGTAAAGACGGAACAGCGAAAAAAACAATGGCTCTTCCAGAGGCACTTGGTGTTACTTCTACATCTGAGAATAAAGAAGCTGCTCAAAAATTTGTTGAATGGTATACATCTGCTGATATGCAGAAAGAATTAAATGAAACACTTGGAAGCCTTCCAACACGTAGTTCAGTATTAAAAGAACTGGTTGATGATGGAACAATTGCAAATGCAGGAGCCATGTTAGAAGCATCTGAGTTAATTTCATCTCCATTCCCGAATGGAGTACCAGCTTATTACGCAGAAATGAGCAGTGCAATGTATAACGCAATTAATAAGATGGCGCTTGGAGAATTGACACCGGAGAAAGCCTATGAAGAGATGTCTTCAGCATTAGATAAACTGCTTAAAGAACAATAAAATATAGGAAATACACATATGAAAAAAAAGATTTTACCATATCTTTTACTTACACCCATGATTTTGATCATGGGTGTATTAGTATTTTATCCCATTATTACAACTTTTGCGTATAGTTTGAAAAGATGGAAACTTACGGAGCCGGGAAATATTCATTATATTGGATTTAAAAATTATATAGATATTTTACAGTCGGATTCATTTAAATATAGTATGCAAAATACTTTATTTATTTTAGTGTTTGTAATTGTTTTTACAACGATAATTGGATATTTAGTTTCAGTATATTTGAATTTGGAATGTAAATGTGCTGGAATGTTACTTGCAATAGCAATTCTGCCATGGGCATTACCACCATTTGTAAATGGTATTTTATGGAAATTTGTATTTTTTTCAGGATATGGATTTTTAAATAAAATACTGATTGGTCTGGGGCTGGTAAGTAAACCGGTTCAATTTCTTGGTTCGCGCTGGCTGTTATTACTGGTTGTTTCGATTGTAGTTGTATGGCGTAGTGTGCCGTTTATGGCATTGGTATGCCTGGCTGGACGCCAGTCAATTCCGGATGCTATTTATGAAGCGGCGAAAATGGATGGAGGAACGCCAAGGAAGGTATTCTGGCATATTACAATGCCACTTATGAAACCATTTTTGGCATTGGGAATTACTTCAACATCAGTAACTGCAATAAATGTTTTTGATGAAATTGTAGCACTTTCAGGCTATGGAGATTTGGGGAAAAATATATTAATGGAGAGTTATTTGACTACATTTTCATTTTTGAATTTTGGAAAAGGTAGCGCAATGACGTATATTGTCTTATTTTTTGCATTACTTTTAGGAATATTCTATCTCCGAAATTTGAACAAGGAGGTGGATTATTAATGAAGTATGTGAAGAAAGCAGGATATATTGTTGCAACGATATTTTTTTTAGTTTTCACATTAGGACCATTTGTTTGGACTTTTGTTATGGCGATTACACCGAAAGCAGAAATGTTCTCAAATGTAGTTAGTTTATTACCGAGTCATATTACATGGAGTAATTTTCAGAATTTGTTTTCTGGCGGACGAAGAAGTGTTGCATACTTTACAGGTTTAAAAAATTCTCTTCGAGCAGTGATTGTGACGATCTGTATCGGTATGCCAATTGCTTTGGTGAGTGCATATACATTAAGCAGAATGGAGTTTCCGGGAAGGAAAATTATCAAAAATGCCTTACTTATTACGAT
Source organism: Dorea sp. 210702-DFI.3.125 (assembly GCF_020560945.1). Lineage (NCBI taxonomy): Bacteria > Bacillati > Bacillota > Clostridia > Lachnospirales > Lachnospiraceae > Dorea > Dorea sp. 210702-DFI.3.125. The sequence continues at coordinate 8,738 of NZ_JAJCNF010000017.1, read as the reverse complement.
GGTCATTCCGGTAATGGCAACTATTATTCCTCTGTATAAAATGTTTTCGGCAGGGCATATGCTGGATAATACATTTTGGCTGAGTATGGTTTATGTAAGTTCGTATCTGCCGATGGCAACGTGGATGATTATAAATTATTTTTCGACAATTCCAAAAGAGCTGGAAGAGGCGGCACACATTGATGGCTGCAGTCGAGGAAAAGCATTTTTTAAAATTATATTGCCATTGTCATATCCGATTATTTTGTCAGTGTCACTGATTATGTTCTTGAATACATGGAGCCAGTTTCAGATTCCGCTTATATTAGCCTCATCTATGGATACAAAACCTATGGCGATTGTTGTATCTGAATTTGTGACAAAAGACAGTGTAGAATATGGATTAATTGCAACAGCAGGTATTGTATCGTTGATACCACCTGCAGTAACAGCAATTATTTTCAGAAAGTATTTAATTTCTGGCATGGTAGGAGGTTCTGTAAAAGGATAATTATGACGATACAGGAAGTGATGCTGCGAATAGAAATACCAGAGGAAGTGCGGGAAAATATAGGAAAGTACAGTTTGTCTGAGAAGGAGTTTTATGAATGGAAACATTTATTTGAAAATGATTTTGAAATATTTTTAAATAAATGGCGAGAAACTCAAAAACATTTTCAATGGGTTTTATGGTTCTATCTGAAGCTGACATGTGAAGTCCATGAAATGTATAAGGAGAAAGATATCAGCGAAGAGATATTTCATGATACGTTTTCTGATATCACGATTTGGTGTAAAGAATGTTATCGGAAATACAAAGTATATGGACTGGAAGAAGTGGAATGGGTTGCAAAGTCTATTCGAATGGAGTTGTTCCGTCTGGGAAGACTTCAGTTTGAACCACTTATTTTGGATCAGAAGTTGGCACAGAAATACCATTTGCCGAGTGGAGAAAAAGTGTTGAATGTTCATATACCGGCTGGAGAAAAACTGGATTACTGTGAATGTCAAAAATCTTTTGAATCAGCTAAGAAATTTTTTAGTAACGAAGATGTGATATTTATTTGCGATTCATGGCTTTTAAGTCCGGAACTGAGAGAGATATTACCAGAGACAAGTAATATTATTCGTTTTCAGAAAATGTATCATATTGTAGAGGTACATTATGATTTCCCGCAGGCAGAAGAAAGAGTATTTGGGGAAATTCGAGAGAACAAAGATGCATATCTGGAAGAAAATAGTCTTCAGCGAGGATTGAAGCAATATCTTCTGGCCGGTAAAAAAGTTGGAATTGGCAGGGGAATAATCATAAATGAAAGATAAAGACTTGTTGATTGATAATGAAAAGATTTCAGAAAACATATAGAAAATGCAAGTGTTTTTTGATAAACGCCCAAGTTGTTCACAAAAAAATCTGTAAAAAAAATCGTTTATTTAATTTTTAAATAAATGAAAACCGTTTATTTAAAACTCCTATTTGTGATAAGCAAAAATAGCATGTATAATCTATAAGTGATGATTTAAAAAAATATAAGTACGATTAATGGAGGGGAAGCACGAAAATGAAAAAGAAAATTGTAAGTGTTCTGTTAGTTGCTGCTATGGCCGTATCTATGTTTACAGGCTGTGGAAGCAAAAGCGACAGCAAAAAATCTGACAGCAAATCTGGCGAGAAGACATTAGAAGTATGGGTACCACCACTTGATGATGCTACAGAGAAGAACTGGGGAGATCTTTTAAAAGACTGGGAGAAAGAAAAGGATTGTAAAGTAAATCTTACAGTTATCCCATGGGACAAGTACGAAGAGACTTATACAACAGCTCTGAATTCAGGAGAAGGTCCGGACGTTGGATATATGTACAACGAGATGTTCCCAACATACATCGATGCAGGTGCAGTAGAGGATATGTCTTCTTACGTTACAGATGAAGATAAGAAAGAGTACAAATATCTTTCTAATGGTAATATGATGGATGGACAGTATGGCTGGCCATTAGTAACGGGAGTTCCATTCGTGTTATACTATAATGAAGATATTTTAAATGCACTTGGAGAGAAAGCACCTGAGACATGGGATGACTTTGCAAGAATCTGTCAGGAAGCTACAAAAGATACTGACGGAGATGGAAAAGTTGACCAGTATGGTTTTGCTTGTGGAATGAATACAAGTGATATCGGAGCAATGCAGATTCTGAATGCATACTACTATAGCGCATTATGGCAGAACGGTGGACAGGTTTATAATGACGACCTGAAATCTGTAAGCTTTGCTGACGAGGCTGGAAAAGAAGCAGTTACATGGTTAAAAGGACTTACATCTTACATGAATGAGGACTTTATGTCACTGTCATGGTCTGACGCATTTTCAAATGTATTCGGTGCCGGAAAAGCAGCATTCGGAATTACACGTTCTTCACAGACAGATGGAACAACATTTGCAGAGACATATCCGAATTTGAACTGGAATTTTGTAACTTCACTGAAGAACAAAGACTTTGGAACATTTGGAGCAACAGATTGTCTGACACTGATGTCTGCATGTGAGGATAAAGACCTTGCTATGGACTTCATCAAATATGTAACAGGTTCTGAGTTCATGACAGCATATCATGCAAAATGCCCGGGAGCTGCACTTACAGAGAGTGAGCCATATGTAGGTGATGAGAAGATGGAGAAAATCTATACAGAGGATAAAGACAAATGGCATGGAATTCAGGCTGGTCCTTGTGGAACACAGATCCTGAACCAGCTTGCAGCTGATTTCCAGGGAATTATGAGCGGAGAGACAAGCGTTGATGAAGGCCTGAAAGAGGCTGAAGATTATGCAAATGGACTGTTAGATGAATATTGGGCAAATAAATAAAAGATAAATGCATAATAGTCGATGCCTGCAAGTTTTGCAGGCATCTTTTTGCACTATTGATGATTGCGCAATAAGATGAAAGGACGATTATGAATAAAAAGAAAATAGCAAATCTGGCACCATATGGTTATATTACGCCGATTACAGTAATCCTGATCGGCTTTGTTATTGTGTCAGTCATCATATCAATTGTACTTAGTTTTACAAGATATAATATCATGACACCGCCAACATTTTATGGATTGAAGAACTATGAGAGGCTGGTAACAGATACAAAGTTTATGAAAGCACTTTTTAACACATTAAAATTAATGGTTATGATCGTGCCGTTACAAATGATTTTATCCCTCATAGTTTCTATATTTTTGGTTAGTCATCGCCATATGTTAATTGGCAAGATTGCAAATAGTGTTATTTTCATTCCGGTACTTTGTTCCAATGCGGCAACAGGTGTTATCTGGAGAGAATTGCTGAACGGAAAAATTCCGGCAGTAGAAACATTTTTTGGCTTGTTTGGGATCAAGGCATCTATGTTACTTGGAAATGCTAAGACAGCACTGGCGGTTGTTGCAGCAGTGGCCATTTGGAAAATGTTAGGGTATTATGTAGTTATTTATTCTTCAGGGTTACTTGGGATTTCAGAGTCATTTTATGAAGCTGCAAAAGTAGACGGTGCAGGAACGGTGACAAGATTTTTTCGGATAACATTGCCAATGTTGAAACCGACGATTATATTAGCAGTGTTCTTATCAATTACCTCATCATTGCAGTGCTTTGATTTGATTTACACGATGACGGGGGGCGGACCGAATAATGCATCTACAACATTGGTGATTTATGCATATTCCTTGTGCTTTGCAGGTTCCAGCTCCGCGGGATATGCAATGGCAGTTTCCAATATATTATTTGTTGTAATTCTGGTTATAGCAATGTTGCAGCGTGGAATGATGAAGCGTGAAGCATCAGAGATATAGAAAGGGGGAAATATAGGATGAAAAAAGTAATTAATAAGATCTTCATATATATATTTATGTTGATTATTATATTTATCAGTGTGATTCCATTTGTTTATATGGTAATGATGTCTTTTAAATCAACAACGAATGCTTATGATTTTGATTTTTCATTGGAAAAGCTGACACTGATGCAGTATCAGAAAATATTTTCCCTGGCTAATTTTCCCAATTACGTATTTAACAGCGTGTTTGTTGCAGTTGTCGGTGTAATTCTTACGGTAACAGTATGTTCACTGGCAGGGTATGCATTTGCAAAGATGGATTTTAAAGGAAATGATAAGTTGTTCATCTTTTTAATCATGACAATGGTCGTTCCGTCAGAGGTTATTATTATTCCGTTATTTTTGATTATTAAGAATCTGGGTTGGTTAAACACTTTTAAAGCGCTGATCTTGCCATTGCCGACAGCGTTTGGTGTATTTATTATGCGGCAGGCCATTCTGGATATTCCGGATGACCTGATCAATGCAGCTAAAATAGATGGCTGCGGACGTTTGCGTATTTTCTTTAAAGTGGTATTGCCGATGGTGAAATCATCTATTATAGCCCTGTCTATTTTTACATTTGTCGGAGCATGGAACAACTTTTTATGGCCGATGGTGTCTTGTTCAAAACAGGAAATGAAGACGTTGCCATTGGCACTTGGTATGATGAAGACATTGTATAATACAGATGTAGGTCTGACTATGGCATGTGCAGTTATCAATTTCCTGCCACCATTTATTTTCTATGTATTTATGCAGAGTAAATTCAAAGAAGGAATGACGTTGAGTGGAATCAAAGGATAGAGGGGAAAATAAAATATGAGTATTTTTGACCAGAAAGTAATTAAATATGAAATGAAACCACTGAGTTCTCTGGAAAAGGTATTCCCAGATGAGACTCCGGTATACCGTATGGAATGTCAGATGTTAAGTGGTCTGTGGGGAGAGACGGTATCGTTTCAGGTGGCATATACCGGTGATTTTGTAATGCGTGAGCGATTAGATGTGCGCGTAGTTTCTGAGCTTGCAGAGCATGTTCATGTGAGGACGGTGGAGATGGTTCCGGTCGGGCGTGCGACAAATGGAATCGTAGATGATAATTATCTGAAGACGACTTCTGGATTGTATCCGGATCTTCTTAAAGATTTAAAGGACGGAAAAGTGATTGTCTATTCACGCCAGTGGCGCAGCCTTTGGGTGGATGTGGATATTACAAATGAGATTCCGGCGGGAGAGTATGGGATAGAGCTTCAGCTTATCAAAGAAGGTGAAGTTGTATGTAGTGCAAAACAGAAAGTGACAGTTATCGGAACGGAACTTCCGAAACTGGATATTATGCACACAGAATGGATGCATGCAGATTGCCTGGCGGATTATTATCATGTAGAAGTGTTTTCAGAGGAACACTGGAAACTTCTGGAAAATTACTTCCAGGAATATGTAAAACGTGATTGTAATATGATGCTGACCCCGTTATTCACTTCGCCGCTTGATACTGCAATTGGACTTGAGAGAACGACTTGTCAGTTGATTGACGTAGAAGTAAAAGATGGAGAGTATGTATTTGGATTTGAGAAGCTGAAGCGCTGGATCGATCTCTGTAAGAAATGTGGAATCGAGTATTTTGAAATGTCACATTTGTTCTCGCAATGGGGAGCAAAATATGCACCGAAGGTTGTTGCAACTGTAAATGGAAAGAAAGAGAAGATTTTTGGCTGGCATACACCGGCGGTCGGGGAATATACAAAATTCCTTGAGAGTTTTCTTCCACAGTTGACAGCAAAGCTAAGAGAATGGGAAATTGCAGATGTGACTTATTTTCACATTTCAGATGAGCCAAGAGAAGAACATTTGGAGTCTTATAAGGCTGCAAAAGAATCCCTTGGAAATATGCTGGACGGATTTCACACATTTGATGCATTATCCAGTTATGAATTTTACCGTCACGGTCTAATTGACAAGCCGGTTCCGGGAAATAATGAAATTGAAGAGTTTCTTGCAAATGGTCTGACGGATATGTGGACTTATTACTGTACAGGACAGTTTTATGAAGTAAGTAACCGTTTTATGTCCATGCCGTCTGCGAGAAATCGTATTTACGGTGTGCAACTGTATAAATATAAAATTATTGGAGTATTACATTGGGGATATAATTTTTATAACAGCCAGTATTCCATTGAACACATTAATCCATATGAAGTGACAGATGCGGCCGGAGCATTTCCGTCAGGAGATCCATTCCTTGTATATCCAGGTGAAAATGGACAGCCGGAAGAGTCGCTTCGTATGATGGTACATGACGAAGCTATGACAGATCTGCGAGCACTGAAATTACTGGAATCTTTGACAAGTAGAGAGCATGTCATGGAGTTGATTGAAGGAAATCTTCCGGAGCCATTGACATTCAAGCGTTATCCAAAATCCGATATGTATCTGATTCAGTTAAGAGACAGGGTGAATCGTGAGATCAAGGAACTCACGGCTGAACGGAAATAAACCGGAAATAAACAGAGTGTCACTTGGTGAGAGATGGACGTGATTAGAGAGACAGATGTGATTAGAGAGACAGATGTGATTAGAGAGACAGATAAGACGCAGCTACCGAAACAAGCAAGTTGAAGCTGTCGAAATAATCAAGTTGAAGCTGCCAAAATGGGAATATAAATTGTTTATAGAGAACATTTATATGAATAAAAAAGCAACAATTTGTTGCAAAATATCAAAAAATTCCGAAAACATGATATAATAAATCACCAACGTAAAGGGTGATTGAATCACAATCACAAACGGTAATTCAACCGAGAAAAAAGAGAGAAGTTGTTCATTCAAAATCTTCTCTCTTTTTTATGGCATTTATTAACGCGCAGGATTACAACGCGCAGCATTATGTAGTATACATCTTGACAAAGTGCATGGGATAGATTAAAATTATGAGCAAATTGAAATACTTTTTGGCGATGAATGGAATTAGTACATGTAAGCTGGCTCAGAGAGGACATTATATGGTGCGAGGTGTCTGCTATGAACTGCATGGAACCGGTCCTGGAGCCTCTGCATGAAAATGCAGCGTCTGACCAGCGTTAATGGAGAATGGAGAGAACTGTGCTGTCTGATATTTGCAACATAGCTACAGTTAATTTAGGGTGGTACCGCCGGAGCTTTCGGTCCCTGATATGGGGAGATGAAGAGTCGGCGGTTTTTTATATAATAGATAATTACATTTTTATTAAATTATATGAAAAGTTCCCGGCAGAAAAAGTAACTCCTCGGAAATAAAACATTTCCTGTAAAGATACATTTTTGAAATGGAAATGAACAGAATTTTACAGAAATAAAAGAACAAGAAAAAGGAGAATTGTGATGGCAAAGGATAAGAAATTAGTAAAAAATATCACATCACGTGATGAAGATTTCGCACAGTGGTATACAGACGTTGTGCGAGAAGCACAGTTATGTGATTATTCAAGCGTAAAAGGATGCTTGAACTACCTTCCAAATGGATTTGCAATCTGGGAGCTTATAAAAGCTGACCTTGACAGAAGATTTAAAGAGACAGGTGTAGAAAATGTATATCTTCCATGCCTGATTCCAGAAGCACTTCTTGAGAAAGAAGCAGATCATATCGAAGGATTTGCACCAGAAGTAGCATGGGTAACACACGGTGGAATGGAGAGACTCCAGGAGAGATTTTGCGTAAGACCTACATCTGAGACATTGTTCTGTGACTTATGGGCAAGAACAGTACAGTCTTACAGAGATTTACCAAAAGTATGGAACCAGTGGTGCTCCGTACTTCGCTGGGAGAAGACAACGAGACCGTTCCTTCGTTCCAGAGAATTCTTATGGCAGGAAGGCCACACGATTCATGCAACATATGAAGAGGCTGAACAAAGAACAATCCAGATGTGGCAGATTTACAAAGACTTCTATAAAGAGACAATGGCTGTACCATTTGTAGCAGGTAGAAAAGCAGAGCATGAGAAATTTGCAGGAGCTCAGGATACTTATACAGTAGAAGCACTGATGCACGACGGAAAAGCACTGCAGTCCGCAACAAGCCATTTCTTTGGAAGCGGATTTCCGGAGGCATTTGGAATTCAGTATATCGACAAAGACAATCAGCTTAAGAATGTTTACGAGACATCATGGGGATTGTCCACAAGAAGTATCGGAGCGCTTATCATGGTTCACGGTGACGATGACGGACTTGTTATCCCACCGCACCTTGCACCAGTTGAGTGTCGCGTAATTCCAATTGCTCAGCACAAAGAAGGAGTACTGGAAAAAGCAAATGAATTGCTTGATGAGCTGAAAAAAGCCGGATACAGAGTGAAGATTGATGATTCAGAGAAGAGTCCGGGATGGAAATTCTCAGAGCAGGAGATTCTCGGAATCCCAACACGTATTGAAATCGGACCAAAAGACATTGAAAATAATCAGGTTGTAGTAGTACGTCGAGATACCCGCGAGAAGATTGTTGTGTCCTTAGATGAAATAACAACAAAACTTCGTGAGATTCTTGAAACAATCCAGCAGGATATGTACAATAAGGCAGAAGAGTTCCTGAAAGCACACATCGATACAGCAGTAACGATGGACGAGATGAAAGAAAAATTCGCAGCAAACCGCGGATTCGTAAAAGCATGTTGGTGTGGAGATCCAGTATGTGAAGGCGAAGTGAAATATGAGACAGGCGGAGCTGCTACAAGATGTTTGATCGAAGATGAACCGATGATCTCTGATAAATGTATTTATTGCGGAAAACCAGCAAAACATATGGCATATTGGGGAAAATCTTACTAGAAAGAAACACAATTCAATTGGGGACGGAGTTTTTTTAAAAACAATGTCATTAAGTTAAGGATTTTAGTAGTGTGAAAAGTAGTTTTTTACTT
>NZ_JAJCNF010000016.1:0-73081 GCF_020560945.1 Dorea sp. 210702-DFI.3.125 | reverse complement strand
CATAATAGTGAAGCGTGCGAACGCTGATACCTGTTAAATCTGATATTTCTTTTACAGTTCTCATAGCTACTGACCTCCTGTTCTTGATAAGATAACTTTAAGCTATGACGCTCCGAGAGGGTCAATAGGTATTTTGAATTTTAGTATAACATTTTTCTGCTCTAAAGGAAAAAGGTTGTTTGATATTCAATTATAATAATTCAAGACTGTCCTCTGCATCTACCCACATCTGTAAATTTCCATCCAATGCCAATGTCGCATATTCCAGTGGTTCATCTATTGCCAGTGCATTTAAGGCGCATTGTGAACCGGGAGTTGTCCGTAAGCCATCTTCTGCAACATTGCAGTCAATTCTTAAAGTATATCCATTGAATGTTGTTACATCAATACTGTTATGATACATATCGTATTCCGCATAAATTAATCTCATTTTTATCTGTCCTTTCCGTTGAAAATTATCTAATACATCATTTTATCCATAGATACCCGAATTTTGTATAGTTCTTATTTTATCCCTCAGAAAGTCAAACTCATGTATCGTTATTGATCAATATGGGATTTACGGTATTGGCAATCGCAGACCGAATGGGACATGAGAGCATTGATATCACTTACCGATATGCGCATCTGTTTCCAAGTGAGCAGACAAAGATGGCAGAACAGTTGGATATTGAAAGGATGGAAAAATCAAATGGAGAAGAATCTGGACAGTAAAGGAAGATGGAGAAACAAAATCGTAGCATTCCGGGTATCACCGGAAGAAGCAGAGCAGATTGATGCATGTGTCCGATTGTCAGGACTTAGCAAGCAGGACTATATCACAAAACGATTAACTGATCGGGAAATTGTGGTACAGGGAAATCCAAGAGTGTATAAAGCATTGCGAAATCAGATGGCAGAGATTTATGAAGAATTGAAACATCTGGAAAAATGCAGTGAGGAAAACGAAGAGTTGCTGAGTACCCTGAGATTGGTCGCAGAGACATTGTATGGATTGAAAGGGGAAAATGAATGACAGCAAAAGAAAAAATGACTGCTCCGATTGCATCTGTTGGCGCAGATGTGGAACAGCCATCAAGTAATAAATTAACCAACCAAAGTATAGCAGATTTGCCCGGTAAGGGCAATCTGCAAGCCACAAATAATGCGGAAAATACAGCAAAATCAGCAAATAAAAAGAATCCAGATGATCTGGAAACAGTTTCTATGATGGAATTATACGATACCGCATATCCACCAAAACTGCCAATTGTAGATGGACTTCTGTATAACGGAACTTACTTGTTTGTCGGTTCGCCGAAAATTGGAAAATCATTCTTTATGGCACAGATCGGGTATCACATCAGTAAAGGAATTCCATTGTGGGGCCTTTCGGTCAGACAGGGAACAGTTCTGTATCTAGCATTGGAAGATGATTATGCAAGGTTGCAAAAGCGGTTATCACAGATGTTTGGAATGGAAGGCAGTGAGGATTTTTATTTTGCTACAAAATCCAAATCGCTCAATGACGGACTGGAAAGACAGCTTGTAACGTTTGTGACAGAGCATAAAGATACAAGGCTGATTATCATTGATACTCTTCAGAAGGTTCGAGAGGTCGGTGGAGATAAATTCAGTTATGCCAGCGATTACGAGATTGTAACAAAGCTGAAAGCATTCAGTGATAAATATGGCATCTGTTTTCTGGTTGTGCATCATACAAGGAAAATGGAATCTTCAGATAGTTTCGATATGATTTCCAGTACGAATGGTCTGCTGGGAGCTGCGGATGGAGCGTTTGTTATGCAGAAAGAAAAGCGTACAGATAATAAAGCAGTTCTGGAAGTGGCAGAGCGTGACTAACAGGATCAGAAACTGTGGTTGAATTTTAACCGGGAGAGATGTGTCTGGGAACTTACAAAGACAGAAACAGAACTTTGGAAAGAACCAGAAGATCCATTGTTAGAAAAAATCAAAGAACTTGTAACAGAGATTACGCCAGAGTGGGCAGGAACAGCAACAGAGCTTGTGGAAGTATTGCAGGTGGAAATGCAGCCGAACGCATTATCACGAAAATTAAATGTCAGCCTGGAACGATTGATTCTGGAATATGGAATCCAGTATAAAGCGGAACGAGGACATGATGGAAGAAAGATCAGATTAGCCTTTGTTGGAAAACAAGCGTGACGATATGTGACGGTTGTGACGGTATTTTATATAGCGTGTCGGTAGTGAAAATATCGTCATTATCGTCACGGAAAGGAGAAACATGGAAAGAAAATCACAGGTGCAGATACCAAAAGATTTATTACTGGCATTGTTCCAGTATCATCTCGCCGGGAATGAGGAATATTTGCCGGAGATAGAAAAAGCATTGATGGAAAAATTAGACAGTATGGTAAAACGTCAGTTATATACAACATTCAAAACAGCACCAACCGAGGAAGAGCGGGAAAAGGCGAGACAGGAATATTTGGATAAATGCGGAATGCATGAGGACTTTCGATGGTAAGTGTTAATGAAACAGATGGTAGAAAAACAGGGTGTAAATGAAAACTTAAAGAGGCAGGATCAGATGAGGTGGGTTAGATTGATGAATAATGTCAAAGCCGGCGCGGAAGAAATTGTGATGAGAGAAATAATTTATGTGTAAGAATAGATGGTAGAGACATGAGATAAAAATTAATTAGAAGTTAAAAAAACAGAATGATAATTAAACAAAGGCTCAATTGTAAACATGAACTAGTAACGATATAATTATAGCGAGAACAGGAGGTGAGAACAATGCGTATTGGTGAACAGATAAAAAACTATAGAAAAATTGTGGGATTAACACAAGAACAGGTGGCAAATTATTTGGGAGTGTCAACTCCTGCGGTAAATAAATGGGAAAAGGGAAATACATATCCGGATATCTCATTACTTCCAGCTTTGGCACGATTATTGAAAATTGATATGAATGAATTGTTTTCGTTTCGTGAAGAATTGACCGAAAAAGAGATTGGACTATTTGTGAATGAACTTTCGGAAGTTTCATTGGACAGCTTTACAAAGGCTTTCGAGATGGCATCTCGTAAAATACAGGAGTATCCTCATTGCGACTTATTAATTTATAAGATCGCAACTGTTCTGAACGCATCTTTGACTTTGTCAGATTTTAATGACGAAGAACGAATGGAATATAATACAGTTATCATTGAGTGGCTGGAACGAACAGCAGATAGTCAGGATGAAAGAGTGAGAAATTCAAGTGTTTTTATACTTGCAACGAAATATGTCCAAATGGAGAAATATGAAGAAGCAAATGTCCTTTTGAAAAAATTCCTGATACTGTAATTGATGCAACGATTATGAAAACAAGTGTACTAGCGCATCAGGAAGGAACAGATACTGCTGCGTTATTCTTGGAGGGAAAATTGCTACAGGCAGTTATCAATGTCCAAAGCTACTTGTATAAGTTAATAGAAATGGAAGAAGAGACAGGAAATCATGATAAAGCAGAGAAAATTGCTGAGATTACAGATCAAATGATATCACTGTTTGGACTATGGAATTACGGCAACACAGTGCCATATCTGCTGATTGCTGGATATCGAAAAAACGTAGAAAAATGTGTTCAATTAATTAAGCAATTATTAAGCGAATCACAGAAGCCTTGGAATATGATACAATCCCCTTTGTATTACAGGTATGAAGATACTGCACAGGGAAAAGCCTTTTCGGGAATTGGAAAAAATTTTGTTCGTGAATTGTATTCGGAAATTGAAAATAAGAAAGAGTATGAATTCTTGAGAGGGAATAAGGAACTCGAATCAATTTTTGAGGAACATTTAAAATAGATTGTAAAAAATATATAGAGATAGAAAAGCTGTAAAAATCTACGTTGAATTTTACAGCTTTTTGTGTATAATAAAAGTAACAGAAACAATATGAATATGGACTGCATAGTAGGTTGTGCTCATGAGAGAGAAGCGAATGCGAATGTCCGCTTTATCAAGGAAAGGAGCTGAAAAAATATGGCAAATATTTTACCAGTGTCTGATTTGAGAAATTATAATGAAGTTCTGAAGAACTGTCATAAAGGAGAACCAGTATATCTGACAAAGAATGGCAGAGGACGTTTTGTAGTTATGGATATTGAAGACTATGAGCGTGGTCGTGCAGAGAAAAAGCTTCTCCTGAAGCTGCAGGAAGCTGAAGAAGCAGTGAAAGATGGCGAAGGTTGGCTGGATCTGGACGAACTGAAAGCACTTGTGGGGGAATAAGATGTTAAAATTGCGGATCAATCCGATTGTTGCAAAGGATTTGAAAAACATCCGAGATTATATTGCTGAAGATAACGAAGAATATGCAGCAAAGACCATAATGGAAATTTACGGTAAATTTGAAAACCTTCAGATGTTTCCTGGAATGGGGTCAGATCTTTCAAAACGAGTCAGCTTTCGGACGGACTATAAATATGCGATATGGGAAGATTATGTGATTATCTACAAGATAGGAAAAGAGTATGTAGAGATTTATCGTGTGATTAATAGGTATCAGGACATTACAAGGATTTTTGAGTAAGATTTATAATACTTAAAAAGTCGGTGCATAAGGAAACATAATTATGGATAAAGTAATAATTTGGGTTAATGAAAACAAGGAATGGTTTTTTAGCGGTATTGGAGTAACTATTGTAACATTGATATTTGCAGCAATAAGAAAAGTATTTTGTAAGAAAAAGCAAGAAAAAAAGCAGACAAGGATAGAGCAAGTTAATTATGGTACAAAAAGTACTCAAATAGGAATTCAAAATAACTATTATACGGAGGAGAAAAGCGGTGAGTGATGAAACAAAAATAATACAAAAAGCAGCACTGGGATCTGATACAACACAGATTGGGGAACAAAATAATTATTATGGTATGACAGCAGAAGAAGCGAGTAATTTAGCTATAAAATTGTTTATGGATAATTTTCCTAGACTGCAAGAAGAAGCCAAGAAGATTGCTAAAGAGCGAGCAGAAGAATTGTGTAAAAATATAGTAGATAAACTAAAAAAACAAGGGAAAACAAATTTCTCTGAATTTTCAGATCCTGATATTCAATATATTTTAAATAAGTCACATCAGGAATATGCACGATTTGGAACTCAAACATTACATGATTTGTTAAGTGATCTTATTGTTAACAGAATAAATTATGATAATGACTACTATATGAAAATCCTTTTAGATGAAGCTGTAGAAATTGTAAAATCACTATCAGAAGTTCATTTAAATTATCTTTCGCTAATATTTTTATGTAAAGAAATAAGGATGAATTCTATTAATTCTATTGATTTACTTAAAGAACATTGTGAATATATTTGCTCAAAAATGCCAATTACAAATGGGATAGAGAGCAGTGTCCCCTTTTTATATATGCTTAGATTATTAACTATTTCTTTAGGAAATGCAGACGAGGTGTATGCGAAAAGATACAATTTGGATATAGGCAAGGTTAAAGAAATACTACCATTAGCAATGAATAGTATTCCAGGGGATTATAGTTTAACCCCAGTAGGAATTATAATTGCAATTATAAATATACATAATAAAACAAATCTAAATTTAGACTTTAAAATATGGATAAAATCTATTTGAAAAAATATCGAGGAATTGTCTTAGAAAATGATAACATATATTTGATAACAAAATGATAACACCGTTCAGTACAGCCTGTGGACTTTGGACAGTGGAACACATATAAAACCAGATAGAACCATAATTCCTATACAAAAATGTATAGTGATAAGATTTTATTTGCGAATTTGAGTAGCGGACTAAATTGCGAAAAAGCCCATAAATAAAGGATTTGCGGGCTGGCTGGATGTTCCAGTGGAGTGCAAATGGAGTTAAAAAATATTTTTTCTTTGTTTTCTTTCCGGAGTTATCTGAGATTTTCGCAAAAAGTAACTATGCTCAGAAAATATAATTAGTGTGAATATGAAGAACAGTTTGTTTTGATGGAAATATTTTCAGTCAGGGCAGACTGTTTTTTTATACCCTTTTTCAATGATATAAACTCCATGGTTCAGTGATAACACATATGGAAACTGTAAAATTAAGATAATTTGCTAAATTTCGGAAAATGATGTCCGATTTTGCATCTGCCAGTACAGAGTATATGAAGAGATAAATATTCAAAATACAGGAGGTACTGATTATGCAGAACAAATTATTTTTAAAGGCAGCTGATATATGTGAACTTCTGGAGGTGAAACAGACATCGGCTTATGAGATCATTGGCAATCTGAATAAGGAGCTGGAAGAACAGGGATATTTGACGCTTAGAGGAAAAGTTCCGACAAAGTATTTTGTGAAGCGTTTCTACGGGGTAGAAGATACCTGTGAGATTCCACAGGAAGAAGGAAAGGAATGGTTTCATGCATAGGAGAAAAATGTATTTATCAGTGGAAGACATTGCAGAACTCTTTGGATTATCAGTTTCGTTTGCTTACCGGGTGGTGGAAAGAATGAATGCCGATCTGGCAAGCAAGAACTATTATGTGATTCTCGGTCGGGTGCCAACCCGCTATGTAGAGGACAAGATCTATGGTCTGGAACATGTTGAGCAGTATTTGAAGGAGGATAAAGCGGTATGAGTATGGTGCAGGAAAAAATGTATATGGATGTGGATGATGTGTGTGCAATTCTTGGAGTTTCAAAAACTTATGCATGGAAGTTACTGTTTTGGTAGCTGAGACTATGAAGAAAAGTCTGTAAATAATAATCTTCTATGATAATGATTGAGCTGGAAGCGCTAAATTAGAGCTTCCAGCTCTTGCTATATATATACGACATGATCTCGGGCATGTCAAGAGCAGACGTCAAAAACGTCCTTCTCATCATGCATATAGATTCTGTTATTCTGGGAGTCGTCCCTCATACATAATGCTGAGTTCACCGTAGACCCGTCCCCAGTTTCTAATGCTCATAGTCCATTTTTTTGTGGCTTCAAAAGTTGCCAGATACAGGGCTTTCAGGAGTGCTGTATCACTTGGAAATACGCTTCTCTGACGGTTGAGCTTACGGTAGGTAGAATTCAGACTTTCAATTGCATTGGTCGTGTAAATAACCTTTCCGACATCCGGTGAAAACTTGAAAATCGGCGTTATTGCATCCCAGTTATCATACCAGCGTTTCATAGAATTCGGGTATTTTGCGGTCCATTTTTCAGTAACACGATTTAGTACTTTTTAAGATAAAGTAGAAATAGTGCAATTTTCACAGGATATTATACAAGAATTACATAGAAATATATCGTATTATTGATATAGTATTCTTGAATTGTATGTGAGGAGAAAACTATGGCAGCTGAAAGAAAAACATTAACACAGTTATCTGTGCCAATATGCTTAGAAACTTTTTTTTATATGCTTTCAGGTATGGTCGATACGCTTATGCTATCATCTGTAAGCGACCAGGCTGTAGGAGCAGTGGGAACAGCAAATACATATATAGGTGTTTTTATTATCATGTTCGGCGTAATATCGTCGGGTATGATAGCTGTTATGTCACAAAATATCGGAGCCGGAAGACCGGGGATAGCGTATCAGGCAAGACAACTTGGACTTATATTCAACGCATTGATAGGTATCGTAATGTCTGTCATTCTTGCTACTTTTTCTGGTGGGGTACTTCGAATCGTAAGTATTGCTCCGGCTTTGCTTGAGCCGGCTGAAATATATCTTAGAATTGTTGGCGGCGCATGTTTTTTAAATGCACTGATTCCTATTTTCTCCAGTTATTTGAGAGTATTTGGATATACAAAACATTCTTTGATAGGAACTGTTGTTGGAAATGTTCTCAATATAATACTTAATTCAGTATTCTTATTTGTATTCAACTGGGGTGTAATGGGAGTTGCTGTTGCCACGGTTATTTCAAGAGTTATAAATCTTATTATTGTAGCAGGTATGGGGGCTGTGCTTATAAAAGCAAAACAGAGTCCTGAGCGAATTGCATCAAGAAAGATATTTGCGCAGATTGTTAAGATTGGTTTTCCTTCTGCGCTTGAAACAGCACTTTACAACATCGCAATGACCTTTATTGTGCGTTTTATGAATCAGATGGATGTGGATGGAATGAATGTTACAGCACGCTCATATGCTGTACAGATTGCAAATTTCTCATATTGTGTGGGAGCTGCCCTTGCTCAGGCAAATGCAATTATGACCGGTTGGAGAATTGGAGCAAAAGAGTTTGAGGAATGTAACAGGGGAACGAGAAAAGCTGCGATATACGGTATCATCACAGCGAGCTGTTTTTCCGTGATATTTGCATTGGCAGGACATTTTATCGTGCATATATTTACTGATGATACACAGATGATAAATCTTGTGGTAAAGTTGTTAATAGTAGATGTCTTTCTTGAAGTTGGAAGGGTAACAAACCTTGTATATGGTCAGGCATTAAAAACGAGTGGAGACGCACTTTTCCCGGCTATACTAGGTGCAATATTTATGTATTTGTTTGCAGTTGGCGGAACTTATTTTCTCGGAATACACATGGGACTTCTGGCTGTAGGATCATATATTGCTATGGCAGGTGACGAATGTGCGAGAGCTGTGGGAATGGTACTTAGATGGAAGAGTGGAAAATGGAAAAGTAAAGGTCTTATAGAAGTATAGGAGAGATTATGTACTTTGAATTAAAGGAAAATAAACCGCATGGTACAAAGGATGATCCGTTTAGTACATATCATATAAAAAATGAGGGACGCTCATTTCAGATACCGGTACATTGGCATGATGAACTGGAAATTATATATGTAAAAAGTGGGTTTTTGACTGTAAGTATATCAGGAGAAAATTATACTGGAACCCCCCGGGGATGCTTTTGTAGTGTCGCCGGGCAATCTGCATTTCATGGGTTCACAGGCCGGAGAAGTGGATTATTTTACTTTCCTTTTTCCACTTGAATATATCTCTTTTTGCACAGATGACATGTTAGATGATAAATTGCTTACTCCATTAAAAAATGGTCATTTGATGATAAGACCAAGGATCAAGGATGCAGCAAAAGAGTTGTGTGAGCAGTTGGCCGAAATATATATGGCAAAAAATGATGAAAAGAAGTTGGGAATAGCTGTTCAGATAAAGACAAAAATAATTCTTTTACAATTTATTCTTCACATGTGGGAGAATGGATTTATAATCGAAAATGATAAAAGTGGAAGAAATACTGTAGAAAAAGAGATGATTTCATACATACAGCAGAGTTTTACAGGGGAGATATCATTAAAGGAACTTGGGGAACAGTTCCATCTTTCTGAAAAATATGTATCGCAATATTTTAAAGAACATTTTCATATTACGCTTTCAAAATATGTTACATATTTGCGGTTGGAGCATGCAAAACAGTTGTTACAAAATTCGGACATTCCAGTTACAGAGGTTGCAATGCTCAGTGGCTATCAGAATGTAAGTTATTTTATCAGAAGCTTCAAAAAAACATACGGAGTGTCTCCGTTAAAATATAGAAAAAATGAGCCGAGTACATGGATTTAGAGGAGTGTGAAAGAAACATAAACGATGTTACAAACAAAAGGTTAGGGAACACCTGAAAGGGAGTTTCCTAACCTTTTGTTGTATAGAGCTGTTATCAGTCTGTTCAATCAATAAATAATCAGGCAATTTTATGCTACAGGAACATTTCCTGTAGATTTCCTTTCAATCAGCTGTGTATGCAATAAAAATGTACTGATTGAAACGCCATTAAGAAGACTGGATAACGCAAAGAATCCACTTTTTCCAAGTTCAATACGCTCTTGTCTGATTGTAGTCAGTGGAGGTGATGTATAAGCAGCGATTGGCAGATCATCAAATCCGATAATGTTGACATCATCAGGAACCTGATATCCGAGCTGTTGGCATTGGATAAGAGCTGCATTCGCAAGGGTATCCTGGCTGCAGATGATAGCTGTTGTTCCATTTTCCAGAAAACGAGGTAAATGTTTCTCCATACATTCTGACAGATAATAAGAGCAGCCGGTGGTGGCAGGAGAAGTCTTCAGTCCATGTTGGTGCATGGCACGGAGAAGAAAAAGAGCAGTTATCTGAGGAAAAGCAACAATTGCAGGGCGTTTCCGACAGATATGATCGGGTAGTGCGTGTTCTTGGAGAAAATGTTGTAGAGGATGCGGTACAGCAAGATATACAAGAGCAGAAAGCATTAGAAGAAAAACGGCAAGTGGAGCAAATGCCCAAAGGAAGTATTCACGAAAGATTGGCTTGGGGTGCCAGAAAAAGTGAGATGGAGAACCAGCAACGTAAGAAAAATAAAACAAAGAACAGAGGAATGGAGAGATGAGACGATGAAAAAGCATATTTATGAAGAAAGTAATAGATTGAGCTACACAATGCATGGAGATTATTATCTGCCGGATTTGGTAGTGAATGAGGAAGAATCGACATATGGTAAATACGGAATGTTGCGAAAACAGTTTCTGAAAGTGCATAGACCGGCACGATATCAGTATTTATTGATGACGGGGGAGCTGACGGCACACTTGAATCGAGTTGAACAGGAAGCCAGAGAACAGGTGAAAATTATGCTGAAGCAGATGGCGGAAAAACAGGATGTGACGGAACAAATGAAAATGCAGGATCAGATGAAATGGGTTGGTTTAATGAATAGCATCAAAGCCTGTGCAGAAGAAATTGTGTTGAAAGAGAGGGTATATATGTGAGTAGAAAGGGTGATCGAAAGGCTGCTCTTTACAAAGATGAAAATAAAAATTGCTGAAAAGGCATGAGTGTTGTAGTGTAAAACTCTTTTGACATTGTGTTTTCCGTTAAGTAAAATATCTTTGATAGACAGATAATGAAAAAATGATTATTCTTGGCTCAGATCAAGAGAACAAATTACTTGCGAAGGGAGGAAATTATATGGAGCTGAGTATACAGATAAAAAAATACCGAACAGAGCTTCATCTATCACAGGAGGAATTGGCAGAAAAGGTATATGTAACAAGACAGACAATTTCTAATTGGGAAAACGAAAAGAGTTATCCTGACATTCATAGCTTGTTACTTCTTAGTTCATTGTTTAATGTATCTCTCGATCAATTAATTAAAGGAGATATAGAGAAAATGAAAGAAATTATTAGCGAGCAAGAAATTAAAAAGTTTAATTATTATGGTTCCATCTATACAGTTCATTTGGCCGTGTTGATTATATCGGCAGTACCTTTGTTTATGTGGCTCGGAAGGTATGCGTATATTCCGTTTGGGATTTTATTTATTATTACAATGTACTGGGCGTTAAAGGTTGAAAAACTAAAAAAGAAAAATGATATACAAACCTATAAGGAAATTGTTGCATTTACGGAGGGAAAAAAATTGGATGAACTTCATAAGGCAGTTGAAGTGGGAAAACGTCCTTATCAAAATATATTAAAGGTTATTATCAGTGCGGGTGTTACAGCGATGATTTGCTTCTTAATTGGAGTACTGATGCACGTATTCTTGAATTAATTAAATTTAAGGATATTTTGATTTGTAGAATTATAAAATAGAGCATTTTTCTCGCAGATTTTAACCGGTAGTTAAGAAATCGAAGCCATAATTAAACGAAGGCTCAATTGTAAACACATATTAGAAATACTATAATGAGAATATAAACAGGAGGTAGGAACAATGCAAATTGGTGAGAAGATAAAAAACTATCGGAAAACTGCGGGATTAACACAAGAACAGGTGGCGGATTATTTGGACGTTTCTACTCCTGCGGTAAATAAATGGGAAAAAGGAAACACATATCCAGATATATCATTACTTCCGGCAATTGCTCGATTATTAAAAATTGATATGAATGAACTATTTTCATTTCGTGAAGAATTGACAGAAAAAGAGATTGGACAATTTGTGAATGAGCTTTCGGAAGTTTCATTGGATAGCTTTATAAAAGCTTTTGAGATGGGAAAAAATAAAATAAAGGAATATCCTCATTGTGATTCGTTGATTTATTCAATTGCTACGGTTTTAAATGCAGCGTTAACTTTATCCGATGTCGATGATGAGAAAAAGTTGGAATGCAATAATGTGATTGTTGAATGGCTGGAACGAACTGCTGAAAGTCCGAATGAAAAGATAAGGATTTCCAGTATTTTTATGCTTGCAGCGAAATATATACAAATGGAAAAATATAAAGAAGCAAATATTTTTTTGGATAAAATTCCAGATACTGTGATAGATGCCACAATTATGAAAACGAAGGTACTAGCACACCAGGAAGGGACAGATATTGCAGCGTTCTTTTTAGAGGGAAAACTGATGCAGACAGTTACGAATATACAAAACTATCTGTATAAGTTGATAGAAATGGAAGAAGAAACCGGAAATCATTGTAAAGCAGAGGAGATTGCCGAAATCACAGAACATATGGTGTCGTTATTTGGTCTGTGGGATTACGGTAAAGTAGTACCATATCTATTGATTGCCGTGTATCGAAAGGATGTAGAAAAATGTATTCAGTTGATAAAAGAAGTGCTGATGGAGTCACAGAAGCCATGGAAGATGGTGGAATCACCTTTATATTACAGATATGTGGATACAGTGCAGGGAAAGTCTTTTTCAGGTGTTGGAAATAATTTTGTTCGTGCATTAGCTACAGAAATTGAAAATAAAGAAGAGTATGAATTTTTGAAAGGAAATAAAGAATTGGAGGCGATTTTTTCTCAATATTTGAAATAGATTGCGATAAAAATATATAGAATGACAAAATTAAAGCTGTAAAAATCTACGTTGAATTTTACAGCTTTTTGTGTATAATAAAAGTAGCAGAAACAATTTAAAATCAAAGGAAGGAGCTGAAAGAATATGGCAAATATTTTACCAGTATCTGATTTGAGAAATTATAATGAAGTCCTGAAAAACTGTCATAAAGGAGAACCGGTATATCTGACTAAGAATGGCAGAGGACGTTTCGTAGTCATGGATATTGAAGATTATGAGCGTGACCAGGCAGAGAAAAAGCTTCTGATGAAGCTGCAGGAAGCTGAAGAAGCGGTGAAAGACGGAGAAGGCTGGCTGGATCTGGATGAATTAAAAGCACTTGTGGGGGAATAAGATGTTAAAACTGCGGATCAATCCGATTGTTGCAAAGGATTTGAAGAACATCCGGGATTATATTGCCGAAGACAACGAGGAATATGCTGCGAAGACGATAAAAGAGATTTATGGTAAATTTGAAAATCTTCAAATGTTTCCGGGAATGGGGGCGGATCTCTCCAAACGGGTCAGCTTTCGGACAGATTATAAATATGCGATATGGGAAGATTATGTGATTATTTACAAGATCAGTAAAGAATATGTAGAGGTTTATCGTGTAGTTAACCGATATCAGGATATCACGAGAATCTTTGATTGATAACAGAGATGTGATAACAAATTGATAACACCGTTCAGTACAGCCTATGGATTTAGGACAGTGGAACACATATAAAACCAAATAGAACCATAATACCAATACTAAAAAGTATAGTGATGAGATAAACGATCCGCGAGGATGCGCAGTGATTCTGATAGGAATATGTCAGCTTTTCTGACCAGAATCACGCGCCAAGTCTCACGGACGTTCGACTTGATTTGATCAGGACACTGATCTTAGAATGGATATGAGAGAAAAGAAAAGTAATGCGAAGCCACTCGCATTACTTTTCTTTTCCATCAATGAGATATTCATAAGATATTTCGAAAACTTCAGAAAATGCTTTGATTTCAACATCAGTAACAAAGCGCTTATTTGTTTCAATTCTTGTAATTACATTTTTGTCCATATCATAGCCGCGCAGTTGAAGCTGATGGGCAAGCATCCGCTGGGACATATGGTTTTTCTCACGAAGCTCGATGAGTCTTTTACTGATTAAGTTCTTTTCTCCGGTGGCTGTCTTTGGTTTTGGCATATAAATGCTCCTCTCTTTTGTAATTGAAAAATGAGATTGTCTCATTTTTTGCTCTATTTATTGATTTTACAGTTGAGGTAAGAACAAAACGGTTGTAAAAGTGAGACAGCATGGACGTTCTTGGATTTTATGAATAGTGTGTTATAGCGAAATTAATTTGAAAAATTACTTTCATCAATAATCTCTTGACAAATCCCTTTGAAATCACGTATCCTCATAGTATAAAAGCGCTTTCATAAGAGCTTGGTATGCAATGCAAAGCAGTGAAAAGAGGAAAAAGATGAATATATATGATATAGCAAAAGAAGCCGGAGTTTCTATATCAACGGTTTCTCGTGTTATGAATAACAAAGGGAATGTGAATGCTGCTACAAGAAAAAAAGTAGAAGCAATATTGGACAAGCATGATTATACGCCCAGTGCGATTGCGCGTGGTATGGTAAGTAAAACAATGAAGACGGTTGCAGTACTGACTGTGGATATCCGCGTGCCGCATTATGCGAGAACTGTTTATACAATTGAACGGGAGTTTAGCCACAGAGGGTACGAGGTCGCAATCTGTAATACGGGTGGTGAGTTGGAAGAGACAGCCAAGTATTTAAAGACAATGCTTGAGAAAAAAGTAGACGGAATCGTACTGGTCGGTTCAATTTTTAATACACTTTGCAAAAAAGATGAAATTGGAAATATGATCAAGAATACACCGGTAGTGCTTGCGAATGGAAAACTGGAACTGCCGAATTCCTATTCTGTCTTAGTTGATGACCGGTATGGCGTTTCTCTGGCAGTGGAACATCTGCTAAAAAGAGGGCATCTTGATATGTACTATCTAAAGGATATGGATACGGTTAGTGCCAGGTTAAAAAGTGAAGGGTTTATAAAAGCATTGGAAAGTCACGGTGTTAGTGACGCGAAGCAATATGTGATCGATACGGACAGAAGTATCGGTGGAGGAATCGAAGCGGTTGAAAAACTGATTGCCGAGAATAAGAAATTTACAGCCATTGTCTGTGGAGAAGACATTACAGCAACGGGAGCGGTGAAAGCGGCATTGCGTGCCGGGCTTCGAGTACCGGAAGATGTAGCGGTTACCGGGTACAACAATTCAGAATATGCAAGAATCTGTGAACCACGTCTTACGACTATTGACAATAAGCCGGAGATGGTTGCGATGATGAGCGTGCAGCTCCTTACAAGTTTGATTGAACAGACGGATGTGTACTCTTCCTGTGTGATTCAGCCGGAATTGGTGGAAGGAAAGACAACATAAGCTGACATAAGACAACAAAAAAGACGATATAGGTGAAAGATTGCAGATAGAGCTATAAAAAGCAGAAGGATTTTCAGAAAGAAAAACTGAAAGTACCTCTGCTTTTTTTCTTTATAATCTTCAATAAACTGAAAGCGCTTGCATAAAATATGAAAGATTGTTAAAAAATAATCGTTATTTTGTACTAAAATAAATGCTAGAATTTGAACATAATGCCGAAAAAAATAAAAATATGCGCATGAAATTGACAAAACGAGTGAAATAAATATAATGAAAAGTAAAGAAAGCGCTTCTATAAATTTTCAATAATATTTTCTCAAAATTGAAAGGAGATTAATATGAGAGTTCAATATGATGTAATGGTGCAGGAGTTTGCAAGAGTATTAGAGAAAAAAGGATTCACTCATGAAGATGCCGAGAATGCGGCAATCATTTTCGCACAGAACAGTCTGGCTGGTGTATACTCCCACGGACTGAACCGTTTTCCAAGAGTTGTCAGCTACCTGGAGAAAGGTGAGATTGATCCGAATGCAAGAGCAACTTGTGAGATGAAGATGGGAGCGATTGAACGTTGGGATGGACATCGTGGATTTGGACCTCTGAATGCAAAACGTGCAATGGATCGTGCATGCGAGCTTGCGAAGGAGAATGGAATTGGTTGTGTAGCTCTTGGAAATAATAACCACTGGATGCGTGGTGGTACATATGGCTGGCTTGCAGCAGATCATGGTTGTATCGGAATCTGCTGGTCTAATACAATGCCGAACATGCCTGCATGGGGTGGACTGAACCGTAAGATCGGAAATAACCCGTTGATCATGGCAGTGCCTCGTTCTAATGGGGAACATGCAATGATCGACTGTGCTGTATCTCAGTTTTCTTATGGAAAGATTGAAGATTGTCGTCTGAAAGGACTGAAACTTCCGGTGCCGGGAGGATATGATACAAAGGGAGAACTCACAACAGACCCTTCAGAAATCGAGAAGACATGGCGTGTGCTTCCGATGGGATACTGGAAGGGAAGTGGACTTTCCATCGTGCTGGATCTGATCGCAACAGTTCTTACAGATGGAAACTCTGTATCAAAAATCGGAACATTCGGTGACGAGATTGGACTTACTCAGATTATGATTGCAGTAGATCCTACAAAGTTCAACACAGTGGAGCAGACAGATGCAATTGTAGATGAGATTCTTGCAGATGTGAAATCTTCTGAGCCGATCAAAGAGGACGGAGAAGTTCTTTATCCGGGAGAGTTAGAGCTTAAGAACATCAAAGAGAACAAAGAACAGGGAATCCCGGTTGTTGAAGAAGTATGGGAATCTGTTCTGAAGATGTAATAATAATTAGGAAATATAAAATAGGAAGAAACAATGATTCAGGGAGTACTTTTTGATATGGACGGGCTTATGTTCGATACGGAAAGAATCGGATACGAAGGCTGGAAATATGCAGGAAAAAAGCTTGGCATTCATATGAAAGATGAATTGATTGCGTCTTTTCGTGGAACCGGAGAAAAAGAAAAGCGAAGACATTTCAAAGAAGCATTTGGAAGTGAAGAGCTGTATGATGAAGCATTTACGCTTCGGACGGTATATGCAAAAGAATGGATCGATAAGAGTGGGCTTCCGGTAAAGAAAGGGCTGGTGGAGCTGCTGGAGTATTTGAAAAGAGAAAATATTCCGGCGGCGCTCGCAACCTCGACAAACCGCAAGAAAGCGATGGGTTATCTGGATATGGCAAATGTAACAGAATATTTCCGTGCATCAGTGTGCGGTGATGAAGTGAAGGCAGCGAAGCCTGCTGGTGATATCTTCATAGCTGCGGCAGAGGCACTGGGAGTTTCGACAGAGAAATGTCTTGTTTTGGAAGACAGCCCAAATGGTCTGAAGGCTGCAAAAAATGCTGGCTGCAAAGCGATTGTAATCCCAGATCTGTCCCCGGCACCTAAGAAAGAAGAAGGCCTGTGGGATGCGAAAGTTTCGAATTTAAAAGAGGTTATAGAAATCATAAAGAATCTTTGATACAGGAGGAAATATCATGGAATATATTATTGGAATCCTGCTGCTCATCTCATTTGTAGGGTTGGCCGTATACGCAGTGCGCGGCGGTAACCTGATGATGGGTATGCTGATTATGGCAATTATTTGGACAGTGCTTCCACTTATTGGAAATACATTTGCGACAAATCCGGAATTTATTGGTTCTTATCCGGGAATCACGGATATCAGTGTTGTTGATGCAATTACAAAAGTTTTCCAGTCCGGTCCGGAAGGCTGGGGAAATGTACTTGTAAATGTTGTATTTGGTGCATGGTTTGGACGTGTTCTTCTTCAGACAGGTATTGCAGATGCACTGATCCGTAAAGCGGTTGAGCTTGGTGGAGACAAACCGGTTATCATCTGTGTATTACTCTCTACAGTTACAACAGCAATCTTTTCAACATTATTTGGCGCAGGTGCCGTTGTAGCGATTGGAGTGATCATTCTTCCAATCCTTATGAGTCTTGGTATTCCTAAGACACTTTCCATCGGATCCTTCATGATGAGTGTCGGAGCCGGAATGTATTTAAATCCGGTACTTACCGGACAGTTCCTCGGATTCTTCCTTGGAGAAGATGGAAAACAGCTCATCACTTATGATGATCCTGCACGTCTTCACTGGGCGATCATCGGAGTTGCAGTACAGCTTCTTGTAGTAATTGTTATGTGTGTTGTGACACTTGGAAAGAAGAAAACCGTTCATGCATGGAGCGCATCTGCAGCAAGAAAAGCCCGCCCGGGATATGTTCCGACAATTGCTCTGATCGCACCGATCATCCCGGTTGTACTTCTTGTAGTATTTAATGTACCGATCATTCTTGGATTTACAATTGGAAGTTTCTATGCATTATTCGTATGTAAGAAATTGACATCATTTCGCGGTGCATGCCGTGTACTGAATAAGGATTTCTATGATGGTGTTGTTGACACTGCACCGCTGGTAGGATTCCTGCTTATGATTCCGATGTTCAACAAAGCAGCAGAGCTTTGCGTGCCATATTTTAATGCACTTCTTGGAAATATTATTCCGAATAATACACTGGTTATCAGCATTGTATTTGCAATTCTTGCGCCACTTGGACTGTTCCGTGGACCATTTACACTGTTCGGCTGCGGAGCTGCAACACTTGGAATCCTGAAAGGAATCGGATTCCCAACACCATATCTGTATGCACTGATGGTCATTCCTTCTATTACAATGAATGTATCGATCTGTATGACACAGAGCTGGATTGCATGGGGAGTAAGCTACTCAAAAGTATCCACAAGAGAACATCTGAAGATGACACTGCCATATGCATGGCTTGTATGTATCATTATGCAGGCGATCACATATGTTATGTTCGGTTAAGGAGGGCGTGAAAAAATGAGTGATAGAAAAGTACGTATGGGTATTGACGTAGGTGGAACACATACAAAAGCGGTTGCCATTGACAATGCCACACATGAAATAATTGGAAAATCTTCTGTAAAGACAACTCACGATGATAAAGCAGGCGTAGCAGCCGGTGTTGTAGCAGCATTTCAGAATTGTCTGCGGGAAAATAATATTGACCCGAAAGATGTCATTTTCGTAGCACATTCTACGACCCAGGCAACCAATGCCTTAATCGAAGGTGACGTTGCAAAGGTTGGTGTTGTTGGTGTCGGCCCGAAAGGAATCGGCGGACTCATTGCAAAAGCTCAGACAAATATGAAAGACATCAATCTTGGGTCCGGACGTTTTATCCGTCTTAAAAATCGTTACATCTGTGATGAAAAACTGTCCGACCAGGCTGTGACAGACACGATTAAATCTTTAGTTGGAGATGGCGCAGAGGTTATCGTTGCCAGTGAGTCTTTCGGCGTAGATGATATGGAAAATGAGACTGGCATCTGCAAGATTGCAAAAGACATGGGACTTGAAGCAACAGCAGCCAGTGAGATCACAAAACTTTACGGACTGACAAGACGTACCCGTACAGCAGCGATCAATGCGTCTATTCTTCCGAAAATGCTTAACACTGCAAACTCTACAGAGCAAAGTGTTAAGAGTGCAGGTGTTGAAGTTCCGCTGATGATCATGCGTGGTGACGGTGGAGTTATGGAGATCAGTGAGATGAAAAAACGTCCGGTACTGACCATGTTATCCGGTCCGGCCGCATCTGTTATGGGAAGTCTGATGTATCTGCGTGCTTCTAATGGTGTATACTTTGAAGTAGGTGGAACAACGACCAATATCGGTGTTATCAAAGATGGACGTCCTGCTATCGATTATTCTGTAGTTGGCGGACATCGTACATATATCAGCAGCTTAGATGTACGAGTTCTCGGTGTTGCCGGAGGAAGTATGGTTCGTGCAGATAAGAACGGAGTAAAAGATGTAGGACCACGTTCCGCACATATCGCAGGTCTTGATTATGCAGTATTTACACCGGAAGAAGAAATTGTAGATCCGAAAGTTGTATTCTTCAGCCCGAAAGAAGGAGATCCGGAGGACTATGTTGCAATCGAATTAAAGAATGGAAAACGTATCACCATTACGAATACATGTGCAGCCAATGTGCTTGGTCTTATTAAGCCGGAATATTTCGCATATGGAAATGCAAATGCAGCAAGAAAGGCAATGCAGCCGCTGGCAGATTACATGGGAAAAACTGTAGAAGAAGTTGCAACTCAGATCCTGACAAGGGCTTACGAAAAGATTGAGCCGATCATTATGGATCTGGCTGACAAATACCGTCTGGAAAAAGACCAAATCAGTCTGGTCGGAGTTGGTGGAGGAGCAGCGGCTCTTATCGGATTCTGTTCTGATAAAATGGGACTGCGCTATTCAATCCCGGACAATGCAGAAGTTATTTCTTCTATCGGAGTTGCGCTTGCAATGGTACGAGACGTTGTAGAACGTGTTGTTCCGAACCCGACACCGGAAGATATCCGCTCCATCAAAGCTGAGGCAATTGATAAGGCTGTAGAAAGTGGTGCGGCAGCAGACAGCGTAGATGTACATATTGAGATCGACCCGCAGACATCAAAACTGACAGCCATTGCCCTTGGATCAACAGAAGTTAAGACAACGGACCTCTTAAAAGAGTGTACAGCTAAGGAAGCAAGAGAACTGGCGGCTGAAGACTTGAAGGTTGCTCCGTCAGAAGTAAATGAAGAATGTGCAACAAAGAACTTCTATGTATTTGCTATAGAAGGAAAAGGAAAACATCCGGTTCGTATTCTGGATAAAAAAGGATTTATCAAGGTTCAGAGAAATGACGGAAAAGCAATTCTTTGTAAAGCCGGAAGCTATCGTAATATCGTATCTCAGTTATGGGAAGAGCTTGCAATTTATCAGCAGGACGCAATCCTTCGCCCGGACTATTACATTTGTGCCGGTGCGCGTGTCATGGATTTCTCAGGTTCTGTAGACCTTGATAAGATCATGATGCTGATGGAAGTGGAAATGCAGATGATAGATCCAGGTGATGATGTCATCATCGTAGGAGCAAAGAACAGTTTATAGATCAATCATGATCCGTGGCATCTAAGGATGCAGAGGTATAAAATATATGGGAAGACAGGAAAAGTGGAACAGACTTATAGACGCATTTTCAGGAAAGGGAACTGCCTTTTCTATGCCGGAATATCCCAAAGTTCCGTTTCCGGAAATGATAGAGAAACTGGGGGCTTTGACAGAGGAAGACTGGGGAAAATATGCATTTAGCAGAGAGCCTTTAGAAGGAAGGTTCAGTAACGAGCAGAAAATGCAGTATACGCACAAAGCGAATGATTGCGGTCGAGAGTGGGCTGAAAAAATCGCGAGGCAGTATGGAACGAGAAATCCGGGAGAATTAGCTGAAAAACTTGGGATGAAAGTAAAAACTCCAAAAGTCCCGGTAGGAGGCGGTCTGGTGCTTTTTGCTCAATTTGTAGAACCGGACGAGATCACTATCTTTACGGATTGTGTGGATAAAGCTTCAAGATTGGAAGAAGAGTGTGGATGTGATCTGCTTCGCAGAGAAAATCTTACCAATACATTGCTTGCTCATGAATTATTTCATGCAGTAGAGGAGCAGCACGTGAAAGAAATCTATACAAGAACAGAAAGGGTAGAACTCTGGAGAAAACCGTTTTCCAATAAATCTACGATTTCCTGTCTTTCTGAGATTGCGGCTATGGCATTCGCAGGGAAACTTCTGGATTTGAAGGTGTCCCCGTATATGTTAGATGTACTTCTCGTGTATTCTTATGATAAGAATGCAGCATGGGGACTATACGATGAAATCATGAACATGACAAAGAAGCAGTGAACACTGTAGGAGGAAATAAATGTTAACAACGAATATTACATTAGCTGAGAAGTATGATTACCTCAGTGATAAGTTTAAAAAAGCATTTACATTTTTAAGAGAAACAGATCTTGCATCACTTCCGATCGGAAGAACAGAGATTGATGGAGATGAAGTTTATGCAAGTGTGCAGAGCTATACAACTATGACTGTAGAAGAATGTGCATTTGAAAGTCATCTGGAATATTTTGATGTACAGTATGTGGTAGAAGGAGAAGAATGCTTTGGGTATGAGCCGGTGAAAAATCTGACACCTTCTATGGACTACGATGCAGAAAGAGACCTGATTTTCTACAATGAGCCAGACGATGCAGGCTCTGTAATCCTGAAGGCCGGAGATTTTGCCATTGTTCCGCCGGAAGACGGACATGCACCGAGACGTATGACAAAGAATGGTCCATGTCCGGTGAAGAAAATTGTTGTAAAAGTGAAGCTGTAAAAGGTAGAAGCATGTCATGCAATTGCATGACGCGCACCTCGCGGCAAGAATGCCGAGGCATTCTTGAAGAAAGAAGTATTAAAAAAGCAGTAAAATAACTGAGCAGGAATATATTAGGAGGAAAGTGCAATGAAGAGTTCATTTCGTTGGTACGGAGACAGTGATCCGGTAACATTAGATAAGATTCGTCAGATTCCGGGGATGCGTTCTATCGTTTCCGCTGTCTATGATGTAAAACCGGGAGAAGTATGGCCGGAAGAAAGTATCAAACATCTGGTAGATGAATGCCGGGAGCATGGATTAATTTTTGATGTTGTAGAATCCATTCCGGTAACGGAAGAGATCAAACTTGGAAGACCGGGAAGAGACCGTCACATTGAGAATTATTGCGAGTCTATCCGCAGATGCGCAAAATACGGGATTAAATGTGTGACATATAATTTTATGCCGGTATTTGACTGGACAAGAACACAGCTTGACAAAGAAGCAGAAGATGGTTCCACAAGTCTTGTAATGTACTGGGAACAGATGAAAGGTCTGGATCCATTAAAAGACGATATTCATCTTCCGGGCTGGGATTCCAGCTATACACAGGATGAAGTCCGTGAATTGATCCGTGCCTATGGTGAAATAGGAGAAAAAGGACTTTGGGAAAACATTGAATATTTCCTGAAACGTGTCATTCCGGTAGCGGAAGAGTGCGGCGTTGTCATGGCGCTTCATCCGGATGATCCTCCGTATCCGATTTTTGGACTTCCAAGAGTGATCACATGCGAGGAGAATCTGGATCGATATCTTTCTATTGTGGACAGCCCGGCTAACAGCTTGTGCTTGTGTACAG
Source organism: Dorea sp. 210702-DFI.3.125 (assembly GCF_020560945.1). Classification (NCBI taxonomy): domain Bacteria; kingdom Bacillati; phylum Bacillota; class Clostridia; order Lachnospirales; family Lachnospiraceae; genus Dorea; species Dorea sp. 210702-DFI.3.125. The sequence continues at coordinate 50,259 of NZ_JAJCNF010000016.1, read as the reverse complement.
GATCCCTGGGGAGTTCGCCGAAAAATGATATCCCGGCTATGGTACGCAAATATTCTTCAATGAATCGAATTGGATTTATGCATATCCGAAATGTAAAGATCCTTCCGGATACATCATTTGAAGAGTCTGGACATCTGACACAGAATGGCTCTCTTGATATGAATGCAATTGTGAAAGCATTGGTAGAGACTGGATTTGACGGATATTTCCGCCCGGATCACGGACGTATGATCTGGGGAGAGACAGGAAAACCAGGTTACGGATTATATGACCGTGCACTCGGAACAGCTTATATTAATGGTTTGATTGAGGCCAATGGCGGAGTGATCGAATAAAATTATAGAAGAGAATAAAAATAAAGAGCTTCATACACAGCCAGAAAAGTTGTGTGTGAAGCTCTTTTTTGCATGAATGAAAATAGTATATTTGTTTTAAATGTGCAGATTTGGGTGTTGCGATGAATATGCCGAAAAAAGTAGATATAAGGAAAATGCATAAAAAAATCACTGATTATCATAGAAATTTGATAATAAATACAAAAATATTCTATGTTCTAAACAGGGTATAGTGATTATAATGGAATTAGTTGATTGGTTCAAGGAAAATTGAAGCAAAATGAACAAATGGGAGGAAACAAAATGAAAAAAAGAAGAGTATTAGCAGCAATTATGACAGCTACACTTGCGTTATCACTTGCAGGTTGTGGTGGATCCTCAGGAGATTCTAAATCATCAGGATCATCAGACGGTTCCGTAGCAAATGCAGACAAACCGCTTTGCTGGTTCAACCGTCAGCCATCTAACAGTTCTACGGGAGAACTTGACAAAGAGGCTCTGAACTTCAATGATGATACATACTATGTAGGATTTGATGCTAACCAGGGAGCTGAACTGCAGGGACAGATGGTTGTTGACTACATCAAAGCTAATGCAGACAAGATTGACAGAAACGGTGATGGAGTAATCGGATATGTACTTGCAATTGGTGATATCGGACATAACGATTCTATCGCTCGTACACGTGGTGTTCGTTCTGCTCTTGGAACAGGTATTGATGCAAACGGTGAAGTTGATTCTACACCAGCAGGAACTAACGTAGACGGAAAAGCAAAAGTTGTTAAAGATGCAACTCTTGATGTAAATGGAAAGACATATACAATTCGTGAGCTTGCTTCTCAGGAGATGAAGAACTCAGCAGGAGCTACATGGGATGCAGCAACAGCTGGTAACGCAATCGGAACATGGTCAGCTTCTTTTGGAGAGCAGATCGATGTTGTTGTTTCTAACAATGACGGTATGGGAATGTCAATGTTCAACGCTTGGGCAAAAGACAACAAAGTTCCTACATTCGGATATGATGCTAACAGTGATGCTGTAGCAGCAATTGCTGAAGGATACGGCGGAACAATTTCACAGCATGCAGATGTACAGGCTTACCTGACACTGAGAGTTCTTCGTAACGCACTTGACGGAGTAGATGTTGATACAGGTATCGGTACAGCAGATGATGCTGGTAACTGCCTGACAGAAGGTGAAGACTACAGATACAGTGAAGAGGACAGATCATACTACGCATTAAACGTAGCTGTAACAGCTGACAACTACAAAGACTTTACAGATTCAACAAAGGTTTACGACAAAGTTTCCAAACAGCTTGATTCTTCTAAGAGTCCATCTAAGAAAGTATGGCTTGACATTTACAATGCATCAGATAACTTCCTGAGCTCAACATATCAGCCACTGCTTGAGAATTATGATGATCTTCTGAACCTGACAGTTGATTACATCGGTGGAGATGGACAGACAGAGTCTAACATCACAAACCGTCTTGGAAATCCAAGCGAGTACGATGCATTTGCAATTAACATGGTTAAAACAGACAATGCATCATCTTATACATCACTTCTTAAATAATAAGAGATTGATTACCAGTAAATTAATGAAACAAAGAGGGGTGTCAGAGATGATACCCTTCTTTCGCTAAGAAAAGGAAGCAGGGCTATGACAGAGGATAAGAATAAATACATCTTATCGATTAAAGGTATGAGTAAGTCATTCGGCAGAAATAAGGTTCTAAAACATATTGACCTGAATGTCAAACCTGGAACCATTATGGGACTTATGGGTGAAAATGGTGCCGGAAAATCGACAATGATGAAATGTCTCTTTGGAACCTATCAGAAAGATGAGGGGACAATTATATTAGATGGCCGGGAAGTGAATTTTTCTGGACCGAAAGATGCACTGGAAAATGGTGTAGCGATGGTACACCAGGAATTGAACCAGTGTCTGGAGAGAAGTGTTATCGACAATATGTTTCTTGGTCGATATCCAAAAAACTCTTTTGGAGTTGTTGATGAAGCAAGAATGAAAAAGGAAACATCAAATCTGTTCCGTCAACTTGGAATAACTGTGAACCTGACTCAGCCAATGAAGAAAATGTCTGTGTCACAGCGCCAGATGTGTGAAATCGCGAAAGCAATTTCATATCATTCTAAGGTGATTGTATTAGATGAGCCAACATCATCACTTACAGCACCAGAGGTAGAAAAGCTTTTCAAAATGATGCGTCAGTTGAAAGCACAGGGAATTTCACTGATTTATATTTCACACAAGATGGACGAGATTTTTGAAATTTGTGATGAAATATCAGTACTTCGAGATGGAAGTCTTGTTATGACTAAGGATAGTAAAGATACTGATATGAATGAGCTGATCGCAGCGATGGTTGGCCGTTCATTGGATAACAGATTCCCACCTGTAGATAATGAACCGGGAGAGAAAATTCTCTCTGTACAAAATCTTTCAACAAAATATGCACCAAAGATTCAGAATGTATCCTTTGATATCAGAAAAGGAGAGATATTCGGATTTTATGGTCTGGTAGGAGCAGGACGTACGGAACTTCTGGAGACAATCTTCGGAATACGTACAAGAGCAGAAGGAAATGTAATTTATGATGGAAAAGTTATGAACTTTTCCTCCCCGAAAGATGCAATGGATCATGGATTTGCTCTGATTACAGAGGAAAGAAAAGCCAATGGTCTGTTCTTAAAAGGTGATATTACATTTAATACTACCATTGCCAATATGAGTCATTATAAGAGCGGCGTTGCATTGTCTCATGACAGAATGGTACGTGCGACCGCAGAGGAGATCAAGATCATGCATACTAAATGTATGGGACCAGATGATATGATCACAAGCCTTTCCGGAGGAAATCAGCAGAAAGTTATCTTCGGTAAATGGCTGGAGCGTTCACCGAGCGTATTCATGATGGATGATCCGACCCGAGGAATTGATGTAGGTGCAAAATACGAGATTTATGAACTGATTATCAATATGGCAAAGCAAGGAAAGACAATTATTGTAGTTTCTTCAGAGATGCCTGAAATTCTTGGAATTACGAATCGAATTGGCGTTATGTCAAATGGACGTCTGGCCGGAATCGTAAATACAAAAGAGACAAATCAGGAAGAATTATTGAGACTCAGTGCGAAATATTTGTAACAGAGAGGAGTATTAGATATGGCAGAGAACAACGTAATTATTTCGGCTGAAGAAGAAGCAAAGCTTTTAAAGCCGATTGACGAATATGTTGGTAAGATACAGGCTCAGATCGATGCACTTCGTGTAGAAGGATCTGACAAAGTCAATAGTTTAAAAAATCAGATTGCAATTGCAAAAGAGAATAAGAATTTAACAAAAGAGCAGCAGAACAAGATTATTGAGGAAAGCAAAAAACAACTGGAGAAAGCAAAAGCAACAGAGGATGCAAATAAAGAGCAGATTACAAAGTTGATCGCAGATGCAGAAGGTTATCTTTCCAAGCATTACAGCAGTGAATATTATGACATTGTTGTCAAGAGCTGTGAAGCTGAGAAGAAAGCAGAAAACAGCAGCTTTGAAAAAACTAAAACACAGCTTCAGGAAGAGCATAAGAAAGCACTTGGAAGCCTGAAAGATGCAGAAGAGATCAAAGCAGAGAAGTATACATATAAGAATAAATTATATGATGCGCAGATGGCACATGAGTCCAGACTTCAGGAGATCAAGGACAGAAAACATGATGCATTTATGCATAAGTTCCATTTGATTGATCTTCTGAGAATGTCAAAATACACATTTGCTCAGAAGCAGGCACAGAAAATTGAAAATTACAAATATACATTCAATATGACACAGTTCCTGTATAAGAATGGTCTGTATATTGTAATTATCCTGATCTTTATTGCTCTGTGTATCATTACACCAATTGTGAAAAATACACAGCTCTTTACAGTAACGAATATCCTGAATATCTTACAGCAGGCTTCACCGCGAATGTTCCTCGCACTTGGTGTTGCAGGCCTGATCCTCTTAACAGGTACCGACCTTTCTGTAGGACGTATGGTTGGTATGGGTATGGTTACAGCAACCATTATTATGCATAACGGAATTAACACCGGTGGTGTATTTGGTCACATTTTTGATTTTTCCAATATGGGAACAATTCCAAAAGCATTATTAGCATTAGGTGTATGTATCATTCTTACAACCGTATTTGCTATGATCGCCGGATTCTTTATGGCAAGATTTAAGATGCATCCATTCATTTCAACAATGGCGAACATGTTGATTATCTTCGGTCTTGTTACATATGCAACAAAGGGAGTTTCTTTTGGAGCAATTGATCCGGCAATTCCGAATATCTTTATTCCAAAGGCAGGAAGATTCCCAATGATTATTTTATGGGCAATCATCGCAGTAGTTGTTGTATGGTTCATCTGGAACAAGACAACATTTGGAAAGAACCTTTATGCAGTCGGTGGAAACCCAGAGGCAGCAACCGTATCCGGTATTTCCGTATTCAAAGTAACAATGGGAGCATTTATCATGGCAGGTATTCTTTATGGATTTGGTTCCTGGCTCGAGTGTCTCCGAATGGTTGGATCTGGTAGTGCAGCTTATGGACAGGGCTGGGATATGGACGCTATTGCAGCCTGCGTAGTTGGTGGAGTTTCCTTTACTGGTGGTATCGGTAAGATTTCAGGAGTTGTAACTGGTGTATTGATCTTTACATCTCTGACATACTCTCTGACAATTCTTGGTATTGATACAAACCTTCAGTTTATCTTTGAAGGTATCATTATTCTGGCAGCCGTTACACTTGACTGTCTGAAATATGTACAGAAAAAATAATAGTTAAAAAAGGCTGTTTACGCAGGTAAACATAAAAGGTGAAAGCCGCCCTGCTCGTCTTATAGATGAAAGGGGCGGCTTTTATAATATAGCAGGAGTCTTAAGAGAATTCCTGCTATATTATAAAAGTCGCTGGAAGTTGTATAATGATTGTTTAGAATCCGGGGCATATTTGATATAATGAATGGGGATTAAAAGTTCCCGATTTATGATAAAAAACTTGAAATAGGGACAAAAAGGGGATTAAGATGGAACGATATAAAGTAATTCTTGTGGATGATGAAGAAGAAGTCATTGATGTCATGGAAGCAAAGATCCGCTGGAATGAATTAGGGTTTGAAGTAGTAGGAAGCGCGACAAATGGAGTGAAGGCATTAGAATTGATAGAAAAGCTTCAGCCGGATGTCGTTTTAACCGATATCAAGATGCCTTATATGGACGGACTGGAACTGGCCAGAAGAGTGCGTGCGGATTATCCGAATATATACATTATGCTCTGTACCGGTTTTGATGAGTTTGAATATGCGAAGGAAGCAGTACATCTTGAGATCAAGGAATATATGTTAAAGCCGATCAATGCGGTGGAATTATCAGAATGTCTGACAAGGTTAAAAGATACGTTAGATAAAGAACGGGAAGAGAAGTTAAATGTAAAGAAACTGGAAGATTATTTCCAGGAAGCGCTCCCGGCATTAAAATCTAATTTTTTGATTTCACTGATTGAAGGAAGAGTGAGTGAAGAAGATTACAAGAGATTTCTGACAGCATATCAGATCGATATGAAGGGACCGCTTTTTTGCTGTGTTGTATTTCATACTTCGGCGAATCATGTACCGGAGGGGATGGATTCGCTGCTTTTGTCCATGTCGGTAGACCGGGAAATCAAGCAGAGGCTGGCAGAAAAATGGAAGTGTCAGGAGTTTATCTATCTTGGTAATACAGTTTTAGTACTGGAAGTGGACACGGAGGAGAATCTTGTTCAGATTACCGATGAATGTGACAGGTTCTGTCGATGGGCCTATCGGATTATGGGAGCAGTTGTCACAGCAGGAGTAGGAACGACATGTGAAAGTCTTTATGATATCAGTACATCTTACGAAGGCGCCAGAGAAGCAGTTTCCTATAGAGTTTTGTATGGAACAAAGCGGGCAATCAATATTGGAGAAATCGTACCAAAAGAATCGAAAATCCAGACGCAGCAGGAAGAAGCGAGAATGCATGAGCTATTTCGTGCTATTCATGTAGGCGATGAGGAAGAGATTGAGAAAGCGGCCAGAAAAGAGATTGAAAAACTTCATAAAAATGCAAAGACGATTGGACAGTACAACCTTGCTACCATGGAGATCGTAAGCGGCTACTTTAAATTCTGCTCCAATAATTCACTGGATTTTAATGAAATGTCCGGAAATGTACCGAATTTATATCAAAAAGTATCCCAGATGGATGAAAGTGCACTGACATCCTGGATCATAGGTATGTCGCTGAAAATCAGCGAACAGTTGAAAAATGCCAGAAACAGTACGTCAAGACGTCTTGTGACAGAGGCTCAGAATATTGTGAGAGAAAGATATATGGAGTCAGAGATCACACTTGACGATGTGTGTTCAGCACTTGGAGTTTCCAATTCATATTTTTCTTCTATATTCAAAAAGGAGATGGGAAAATCTTTTATTTCTTATCTAACCGATTACAGGATGGATATTGCGGCAGAGATGATACTGAATACGACAGAAAAGAGTTATACCATTGCAGAAAAAGTAGGATATCTGGATGCAAATTATTTCAGCTATGTTTTTAAAAAGAGATTTGGGATGTCACCTTCAAAATATCGGAATGAACATTTAAAGAAATAATCCATATGAGGGGAAAAGAAAGCGTGAAGAAAAGAAAAGGCGGATTTAACATACAATCCATTATCATGTCTGTTCTTATGGCATCGACACTGATTACAATTACTATAATGGGATTGCTGCTTTACCACAGATTCAAACTGGCAATGGATAATACCGCTGTATCAAATACGGAAGCAACGGTCGAAAGCAGCGTGGACCGGTTGAATTCTGATCTGTTAGATATCAGACAGATTTTTAATGCGGCTAACTACAATATTATTCAGGAATTTGATATTTCCAGTCAGGAATTTGCAAAGCAGTTCAGTCTGCTGTATGAGACGAATTCAGATAAGATACAGAGTATGGCATTGTATGGAAGTGATGGAAATCTTATTGCTTCAGAGCCGGTATCTTTAGAAAAAGAAAATGTAGAGATTAAAAACCAGGACTGGTATCAGAATGCGGAAAATGCGATTGAAAATATTCATTTTTCCATGCCTCATGTACAGAACTTGTTCCAGGACGGAACTTATCGGTATCATCGAGTCATTTCGCTCAGCCGTTCGGTTGATATTAATGACGGAGATAGACCGGGGAGCGGAGTGCTTCTGGTAGATATGAAATATTCTGTTGTTGAAAATGTTTTAAAGCAGATCAATGAGTCTTCGGACGGAGTTTACTATTATGTTTGTAATCGGGACGGGGAGCTTCTCTATCATCCAAGAAGAGCAGAGATAGACCGTGAATTATTCAAAGAGAACAGCCTTAAGGCAGCAGGATATGAGGATGGAGTCTATGAGATATCGTCTGGCAATGGTAAAGAAAATGTTATTGTCGGAAGTATTTCCTATACAGGCTGGAAACTGATCGGTGTGATACCGGAAAGTGTGCAGACAGCCAATATTAACAACTTCAGATATTATATTTTTACAACGATCATTATATTGATGATGCTGCTTTTGGAGGGAAACCGGTTAATTTCCCAGAAAGTATCAAAGCCGCTTCGCGAGTTAGATGCTTCCGTGAAGGCTTATGAAGCCGGAGAAAAACCGGATATTTATATTGGAGGCTCTTTGGAAGTACGACATCTTGGATATTCCGTGCAGAAATCATATGAACAGATTGAACAGTTGATGGAAGAAATTATGCGTCAGCAAAACGAGCGGAGAAAAAGTGAACTGGATGCGCTTCAGAGTCAGATCAATCCACATTTTCTTTATAATACGTTGGAATCTATCACCTGGATGGTAGAAGCACAGAAGAATCGAGAAGCGGTCATTATGATTTCTGAGCTTGCAAAACTGTTGAGAGTCAGCCTGTCAAGGGGTAAGACGATTATTCCGATCAAGGATGAACTTCAGCATAGCCGTAGTTATATGAATATTCAACTGGTACGCTATAAAGAAAGATTTAAGATAGATTTTCAGATAGATGAAGAACTTTATAATTACTGTATTGTAAAGCTGGTCATCCAGCCTATTTTGGAAAATGCGATTTATTACGGAGTCGGACATATGGATGAAGACGATGATGGAAGAATTGTAGTATCCGGGGAAAAGAAAGACAATGATATATACATTAGTATAGAAGATAATGGAATGGGAATGCGCAAAGAAGTGTTGGAAAATATTTTGACAGATAACAACAAAGTTCCAAAACATGGGTCAGGAGTCGGAGTTATTAATGTTCATTCCCGAATTAAACTGATGTTTGGTGAAGGATACGGACTTACTGTCTACAGTGAACCTGATGAAGGAACGAAAGTCGTTATTCACATTCCGGCAATCCCATACACAAAAGAAAATGCAGAAAAGCTGGAAATGCAAAAATACAGCCAGAGGGGGGAAGCATATGAAAAAGAATAAAATAACATTCTTTGCTATGGAATTGATTCTTCTTGTATTGGCACTGTTTTTTGTGTGGAAGATTTTTATTCAGAACGTGCCGGAAAAAAGAGTAGCCGTAATACTTCCGGAATCCGGAGACCAGAGATGGGATTCTCTGATCAAAGGAATGAAGCAGTCGGCAAAAGAGAATCATATACATCTGGTCATTTGCAACACAGATGATATTGAAAATGCAGAAGCAGAAAAAGAAGCTATCGAAGAGCAGAAAAATAATCATATCGATGCATTTATTGTGCTTCCTGCACCTGGAACAGATACAAAAGAGATGTTGACAAAAGAATGTTCAGATGTTCCGGTTATTTTGGTCGTGGAAGATCTGTATACCGAAGACGCAGAAGCAACATCGAAGTTTTCGGTAGTCGCACCAGATTACTATGAGATGGGAAAATATATTGGCGGACAGATAAATTCAAGAAAACAGACCATAGGAATTGTTGTGGGAAGGAAAGATACGGAAGCGGCAGCCAGTGCAGTCCGCGGGCTTACGGATGCACTGGAAGGTTCCGACTGTCAGATCCTATGGCATTATTATCAGGAAAAAGACCAGGATGTCTGCGAGAAAGTGAAAGAACAGCCAAAAGTAGATACGCTGGTAGTGTTAGATCCCGGTGCATTAGATCAACTGGGAGACCAGTTTGAAGAAACGCAGGAAGAAACGCAGGAGGAAGCACAGGAAGAAACACAAGAACAGGGAGCAGGAACGAAGATTTATGGGATCGGAAGCAGTATGAAAGCAATTGCACTTCAGGATTACGGAAAGACACAAGGGCTTGTCGTACTGGATGGATATGAGATAGGATATAAAAGTGTAGAAGAAATTGCAAAGAAAATAAAAAACAGACTTTACAAAATGGAAAGCCACGAAACGGAAGTAAAGATTATGGATCAGGATACTAAGCTTTTAGATGACGAAATAGAAAGGTTTTTATATTCCTATGAGTAAAAAATGTAGAAAAAAAAGTGTCTGTGCAGTTGTTGTAATGGTAGCGATGCTGTGTATTTCCGGCTGTGGATCAGGAAAAATAAAATCTGATAAAGTGTTGCGTGTAGGTGTTGTAACATATACACAGGATGATCCTTTTATCAATGCATTGGCAGATAAGCTAAAAGAAAATCTGAAATCTATGGAAACAGAAGATATGAAGATTACCGTATCTGTAAAAAATGGAAATGATGATCAGCAGGATCAGAATGATATAGTGGAAGAGATGATTGATGCCGGTTGTGATGTTTTGTGCGTCAATCTGGTAGACAGAACTGCTCCGTCCCGGATCATCAGGCTGGCAAAACAGAATGACATCCCGATTATTTTCTTTAACAGGGAACCGGTCTGGGAGGATTTGATGCAGTGGGAAGACCTGTATTATGTAGGTTGTGACGCAGAACAATCTGGAGTGATGCAGGGAGAGATAGCGGCAGATTATATTAAAAATCATCCGGAAGTAGACAAGAATCGGGATGGTGAAATACAATATGTATTGTTGGAAGGAGAAGCTGGGCATCAGGATGCAATCAGCAGAACGGATTTCTCTGTAAAAACATTGATCGAGAAAGAGGTAAATCTGGAAAAATTAAGTTATCAGTTCGCAGATTGGAACCGGGGACAGGCCGAAAACCGGATGAACCGCCTGATCAGTCAGTATAAAGATGGAATTGAACTTGTCATTTCTAACAATGATGAAATGGCACTTGGAGCTGTGGAGGCATATCGAAAAGCCGGATATGAACAGGCAGAGTGGCCGGTCATTTTCGGTATTGATGGATTAGATGATGCATTGGAAGCAATAAAAGCTGGTGAAATGCAGGGGACAGTGTATAATGATAAAGAAGATCAGGCGTTGCAGATAGCGAAGCTAGCTGTAGAGATTTTCCGAGGAGAAGATGTGAACCGAAACAAGTTAAAAGAAGGCAGGTATTATGTTTCTGAGTATCAGCCGGTATACAGCAGTAATGTGGAAGATTTTATAAAAAGACAGACGAGGTAAGAAGTGAATGGAAGCAGCATGGATCGAGACATTTTATCAGGAGACAGATGCGCCAAAAAGGCTGGAATTACTAAAACAGAATACAGAAAATGAATTAACGCAGGCGGATGTGTTCCGAAAAAAATTATGGGTCGCCAGATATGGAAAGAGAAAACCGACAAAAGATGCATTTGTAGGAAGCCTGATGGAACTGAAATGTCTGGCAGAAGGCACATCGTTAGATTTTGGCGGACAAAGAAGAAAACAGGCAGCAAAGATTATTAGTACATTATGTCTGGCAGATGCAGATTCTTTGGACGAAGAATTAAGAGAAAATCTTCTACTGGAATTAAAAAATGTCTTTTTGAAATTTATGGAAGTCAGCAGAGACGGAAGAGGATTTACTTCACTTGTGTTTGGAATGGGACAGCTATCGGATGAAGGAGTTGTGAAAAAAATTGCGGAACAGATCAGCACCATTGCATTTCAGGCACCCCATGCATTGCACATGGATAAAGAATTTGCCCTTCTACAGGAGGCGGCACTTCAGGCATTTCGTCAGGAATACCCGAACCGGGAACATTTTCTGAAAAAATAAGCATGTTAAATATATTAACATATAAAATCATACAGGAAAGGCAGGAACTATATTTTGAAAAAATGGAATGATGTATATCGGATGGTAAAAAATGGAGATTTGGACGCGTCACTTCTGAAGACCGGGTGTGAGAATCTGAAAGCAGCAAGAGAAAGAGCCACACATGTGATGGAAGGATTTAAGGAGAGCTTTGGAGCAACAGAAGATACGATGGTCGCACTTTGTTCTGCGCCTGGGCGTACAGAAATCTGTGGGAATCATACCGATCATCAGCATGGACGAGTGCTGGCGGCAGCAGTGAATCTGGATTTTCTGGCATGTGTCGCATTAAACGGAACGAGTGTTGTGCATTTTCAGTCAGAAGGCTGGCCAATGACAAGTGTTGATCTTGCTGATCTGGAAGTGAAGGAAGAAGAAAAAGAAACAACTGCTTCTCTGATAAGAGGCGTGCTGGCCAAGCTTCATAAAGCAGGATATCCGGTAGCAGGCTTTGATATGTATGTGACATCAACGGTATTGCCTGGATCCGGACTGTCTTCCTCCGCAGCGTGTGAGGTGCTGATTGGAACAACGGGAAATCATCTGTTTTGTCAGGACAAGTTTGATGCAGTAGAAATCGCAAAAATCGGTCAGGCAGCAGAAAATGAATATTTTGGTAAGCCGTGTGGATTGATGGATCAGACTGCTTCTTCCGTGGGAGATGCAGTAGCCATTGATTTTAAAGATCCGGCAAACCCGATAGTAAGATCCATCAATGCGGATCTTACAGGACTGGGACTTGCACTTTGTATCATCGACTGTGGTGCGGATCATGCAGCACTTACCAATGAATATGCGTCTATTCCGGAAGAAATGAGCAAAGTGGCAGCGCATTTTGGTAAAAAAGTACTTCGCGAAGTCAAAGAAGAAGATCTGCTGGCAGATCTGGCACAGGTCAGAAAAGAAGCAGGAGACAGGGCAGTTCTCAGGGCTTTACATTTCTATGCAGATGACAGAAGAGCAGCAGAGGAAGCAGATGCACTGGAGCGGAAAGATAAAGAGGCGTTTTTAAATCTTGTAAAAGAGTCCGGACGTTCTTCATGGGAACTTCTTCAGAATATTACACCGGCAGCAGCCATCACACATCAGGACATGGCAGTTGCATTGGCTGTGGCTGAGAAAGCGCTGAATGGAAAGGGCGCATGCCGCGTACATGGAGGTGGATTTGCCGGAACAATCCAGGCATTTGTCCCGGTGGAAGATGTGTGTGAATTTAAGAAAACGATGGAAACTATGTTGAGTGAAGGATGCTGTCATGTATTGAGTATCCGTCCGGCTGGTGGACTTATCCTTTAAAGAATGAGGGGGAAATGAGATGAATCGAAATGAAGCAATTACTGCGTTAGTGAATTATGCATTGGAGAAAGAGCTGATCGAGCAGGAAGAAAAAGTATGGGCAGTAAACCGGATCTTGGAGGTTATGCAGGCAGATTCTTTCTCATGGGAAGAGTCAGCAAAGGGAAAAGAAGCTGGTCTGACAGAGATACTGGACACATTGATCGATGATGCATATGAGCGTGGCGTACTGGAAGAAAATTCAGTCGTATACCGCGATCTTTTTGATACAAAACTCATGGGCAGCCTGACACCGCGACCGGTACAGGTGATGAAGAAGTTTCAACAACTTCAGGAAGAATCTTCCCAGAGGGCAACGGACTGGTATTATCAGTTCAGTCAGGACACGAATTATATCCGAAAGGACAGAGTTGCGAAAGATATCCGTTGGAAGACCGAGACAGAATATGGTGAGATTGACATTTCCATCAACCAGTCAAAACCGGAAAAAGATCCAAAAGCAATCGCAGCAGCAAGAAACCAACCAGCTTCCGATTATCCACGCTGCATGCTCTGCGAGGAGAATGTGGGATATGCCGGACGACTCAATTATCCGGCAAGGCAGAATCACCGTATTGTACCAGTGACAATCAACAATACTGACTGGTATTTGCAGTACTCTCCATATGTATATTACAATGAACACTGCATCTGTTTTAATAAAGTGCATACACCGATGAAAATTGATAAAGCCTGCTTTGCGAAGTTATTAGATTTTGTAAGACAGTTCCCGCATTATTTTGTTGGTTCCAATGCAGATCTTCCGATTGTTGGAGGATCCATTTTGGCGCACGATCATTTCCAGGGCGGACATTTTACATTTGCAATGGAACGCGCACCGATTGAGACGGAGATTTCTTTTGAAGGATACGAAGATGTAAAAGCAGGAATTGTAAAATGGCCAATGTCTGTTATTCGTTTAAATGCAAAAGAACCAGAAAGATTAATTGATCTTGCGGATAAAATTCTTGGAAGCTGGCGTGGGTATACAGATGAAGCAGCTATGATTCTTGCAGAGACAGATGGAGAACCTCACAATACAATCACCCCAATTGCCCGTCGCAGAGGAGAAGATTTTGAATTAGATCTGGTGCTTCGAAACAATCTGACAACGCCGGATCATCCACTTGGAATTTATCATCCACATGAAGAGTTCCATCATATTAAGAAGGAAAATATCGGACTGATTGAAGTTATGGGATTGGCAATTCTTCCGGGACGTCTGAAAAAAGAGCTGGAGGCAGTGGAAGAAAAACTCCTTTCCGGTGAGAATATGACAGAAGATCCGCTGACCAAGTCTCATGCAAAGTGGGCGGCAGATATTGCAGCGAACTACGAAATTACAGCAGAAAATGTAAAAGAAATCGTTCAGAAAGAGACTGGAATTGTCTTTTCAAAAGTTCTGGAACAGGCCGGAGTTTACAAACGGACACCAGAAGGAAAAGAAGCATTTTTAAGATTTATAAATCAAGTATAAAGTGACAAGAGATCCAAACTTAAAGCATACGGTTTAATTCTAAAATTTTAGAAAATTATTTGCCAAAAGCGTGTACATAATACTGCCTTTGTGTTATACTGCTTTACGTTTCTATAAGAAGTAGTATTAGAAACTATGTATTAGAATAATTCATTCTGTAAGCCTGATATTTTCGGGGTATGCAAAGGAAATCAGAACAATATAGAATCGCAATTTCATGAGATGAGAGGTAGTAGTTATGCAAAAGAAAGTTCAGATCGTCAGTGACGGATCACTGGATCTTCCACAGGAAATCACAGATGCACATGATATAGAAGTCGTACCATTTTATGTATCATTTAACGGTGAGACTTATCAGAAAGAAATAGAAGAGATTGGAATTCGGGAATTTTATCAGGAAATGGTAGACCACCCGGATGTATTTCCAAAATCATCTATGCCGTCAGTGGATGATTTTTATCAGACATTTGTAAAAAGTGCAAAGGAAAATATTCCGGTGATCTGCATCTGTATTACGACAAAATTCAGTGGTTCCCTGCAATCTGCAACGGTTGCAAAAGAGATGGTAAAGGACGAATATCCAGAGGCCAGGATCACAGTTATTGATTCCACGGTCAATACCGTTCTTCAGGGACTTTTTGTACTGGAGGCATGCAGAATGCGTGACATGGGATTGGATTATGAGGAAATCATTGAAAGAATCCTTCCTATCCGTGAGACCGGCCGGATCTTCTTTACAATCGGAAGCATTGATTATTTAAGGCATGGTGGACGAATCGGAAAACTTGCGGGGATAGCAGCAGGTGCACTGGGGATAAAACCGATGATCACATTGAAAGAAGGGGAAATCTTCAGTTCCGGACTCGCAAGAAACCGCATCAAATCTATGAAAAAGGTTGTGGAGATGACAAAAGATTATGTGGATGAAATCAACGCAAAACCAGGCGAGTACAGCTTCTGCATCGGTTATGGATATGATTATGAAGAGGCAGTCAAATTCCGGGAGATGTTAAAAGATCTCGTAAAAGAACGTCTCGGAATCGAAGAGATTGAAATCCACCAGATCGGTGCGACGATCGGAGTACACACAGGACCATATCCAATAGGGGTTGGAATTATAAAAAAAGCAGAAATAAATAATTAGTTATTACAGAGATAGCCGTTCCTGAACTTTTCTAGAGATCAGGATGGCTATTTTCTATTATATAAAAAGCCTTCGGAAGGTTCTGTGGGTGTATATGTCAAAATTGCTACATTAAGTAAAAAATATCGTTGTTTCGGGGGATATTTTCTGTCCTCACGCGTCTAATCTATGTAAGAAAAATGAATCGGCCGATGTAAAGGTGGTGTGAAAGTGACCAGAGAGCAATTGGGAGCATTGATTCTCGATTCCGAGAGACAATTGTATTCCACAGCCAAGACAATATTATATAGTGACCAAGACTGTGCTGATGCCATTCAAGATACGATTGTCAAAGCATTTTCGAAGATAGATACTTTGAAAAATGACAAATATGCCAGAACGTGGCTGGTTCGAATCTTGATTAATGAGTGTTATTCGATTCTGCGAAAATCCAGCAAATTAGTTTCGCTGGAGGAAATGAATGACAAAGGAGAGTCTGGCGGCAGCATGAAAACGTGTGGAGGTGCCGATAAAGAAGCAGAGAAAAGGGCAGATTACGCCGAGTTGTACAGGGCGGTCAATTCTCTGAAAGAGGAGCTGCGCTTGCCGGTAATTCTGTATTATATCGAAGATTTTAACATCAGAGAGATTGCGCAGATACTGGATATTACGGAAGGCGCAGTGCAAAAGAGACTTGCCAGGGCAAGGGGAAAACTTAGAATGAATCTGCAGGAAAGTGAGGCGGCGATATGAGGTTCGAAGATATGAAAAACAATATTCCAGAGACTCCGGATTTTATCCATGAAATGATAAAAAATGAAGTAGACAGACAGCTTCAGGAAACAAAAATTATAGCGATTCCAAAGAAAAGGAAAAGATGGAACAAAGCAAGAGTGGCAGCGGCAGCAATAGTCTGCGTGCTGGCAACTACCACAGCAGCTTATGCGGGTGTGAAAATGTACCGCATGTATGTGGAAAAACAGGGCGATTACAGTGTGAAGACGGGGATAACATCAGAAAATAAATTAGCAGATCTTCCGGCGCAGATTCACGATATTAATTTTAAGACCGGATATATTCCGGAGGGCATGAAATGGGCAGACGAGTCACATCTGGAATATCCGCAAAGCAAACGCATGGGTGGATTCAGCTTTGCGTCCGTACTTCTGGACAGCGATGACCTGAATCAGGCACTGGAAAATAAAAATGTTGTTGAGTCTGAGGAGAGAACATTTGGTAAATACGAAGGTGTATACCTGAAATACAATAATTTAAAGACAGAAAAAGGTGTATTTGACCAGAGAATCTATCTCCTCTGCCCGGATGAATATCGTGTGATCACAATCTATATCGGAGATGATGTATCGAAAGAGGATGCTGTGAAAGTAGCAGAAAATCTTGAGATTACAGAAAATGACAAGATGCTGGAAACAGCGAAGATGTATACCTGGAGCGATGAGGTCAACCCGAACGTTGAGACCGGTGATGAAATGGTAACATCTGTGTCTGAGGATAAATTAAAGGTGTACAAGATTGGCGAAGATTTTACATTATCTGCATCAGGAGAAGATAAAGACGGAAACAATATCGTAAATGATAAAATTTCTGCCCACGTAGATTCGGTTCAGACAGCGGATGATCTGAAGTTGCTTAACGGTGCAGACTTACCGGAAGAATGGGAAAATGTAATCAATTCCAACGGAAAACTTGTAAAGAATAAAGTTTCTTATATCAAATCCGGCGATGGTGTGAATTCTGTAGATCGGGTCATTAAAACAGAAAATGTAAATCAAAAACTTGTTTATGCAACAGTCACGTATACAAATAATTCGGATCAGGAAATCAAGCACATGTTGTATATCGGAAATCTGGCATTGATTCGTCATGAAAATGGTGAATACCATATTTATAATGCAATGGAACAGTCCGGTAACGGATATGACCGTGTGAGTTGGGACGGCGTGGCGCATACTGCAGAAATGACCTACAGTAGTGTGCGAGAAGATTATGGGAATGGTGGTAATTATATTTCGTCTCTGAAACCGGGCGAGAGTATTCAAGTCAACATGGCATGGATTGTTAATGAAAATGATCTGGCGGATATGTACCTGAATCTGGACGGTGAAGGCGGTGCTTATGATTTCGGTGAAGGGATGCTGGAAGCTGGAGTTGTGGATATCAGAAAGTAGAAAAAAGCCGACACTTTGCGAAGAATGCAAAGTGTCGGCTTTTTTTGTTTCTTGAAGATTCATAACTTATATAAGTTGGTATGCATATAATAGAATCAGGCAATGTTGATAAAAATATCTATGATGCCGGCAAAGCGTATCTTACTTTAAACTGCTATAGCCAACATCTATAACTGGATATTGATTATAGGTTTTAGTAAAAAACGATATTTCATATAAAACCTATTGACTAACTAGGAAAAGAGTGATAACATTGCTTTCATGAAATCGAAAGGAGCAAGAGATTAAAAATAGTGAGAGAGGGGTAAGGCAATGAACTGGGAATTTATTATCAAATATTTGCCAATGTATGAACGAGCCGCCTTGCTGACTGTAAAACTTGGATTAGCCGGAGTTATCTGTGCGATTATCGTCGGACTGATCTGTGCAATCATCCAGTATGAAAAAGTACCGGTCGCAAGACAAATTGTAGCGGTCTATATCGAACTCAGTCGAAATACACCACTGCTTGTACAATTATTTTTTATATATTATGGACTTCCAAAGATTGGAATCCAGACAGATCCGCAGACATGTGGAATCGCAGGATTGACATTTCTTGGAGGAAGTTATATGGCAGAAGCGTTTCGAAGCGGACTGGAGACAGTCGCAGCAATTCAGACAGAAAGCGCATTGAGCCTCGGCATGAACCGTCTGCAGGTTATGCGGTACGTGGTACTGCCACAGGCATTTTCAATAAGTGTACCGGCCTTTATGGCAAATGTAATTTTTCTTTTGAAAGAAACGAGTGTCTTTAGTGCAGTCAGTCTTATGGACCTTATGTTTACCGCAAAAGACTTAATCGGACTTTATTACAAGACAACAGAAAGCCTGTTTTTACTGGTAGTCTTTTATCTGTTGATCTTACTTCCAATTTCGATATTGGGAAGTCTCTTGGAAAGGAGGCTGCGTTATGCCGGATTTGGGGATTAGTGTTTTATTAAAAGGACAGAACTTCATGCGAATGCTGGCAGGACTTGGAGTGGCACTGAAGATTAGCCTGATTTCCGTAGTCATAAGCATTCCACTTGGAATCGTACTGGGAGTTTTGATGACCTGGAAAAATCCAATTACCAAAGCGATTCTTCGCATTTACCTGGAAATTGTACGAATCATGCCACAAATGGTACTGTTATTTCTCGTATTTTTCGGGACAACGCGAGCGTTTGGCTGGGACTTATCAGGAGAAAATGCATCAATTATAGTATTTTCATTCTGGGGAGCAGCTGAAATGAGTGACCTTGTAAGAGGGGCGCTTATCAGTATCCCGAAACATCAATATGAAAGCAGCGAGGCATTAGGATTGAGCAAAGTGCAGACTTATTGGTACATTATCATTCCGCAGACACTTCGCAGACTCATTCCGCTATCCATCAATCTGATCACACGAATGATCAAAACTACAAGCCTGATCCTGATGATCGGTGTGGTGGAAGTGCTGAAAGTCTCACAGCAGATCATCGAGGCAAATCGAATGAGCAGTCCCAATGCTGCATTTGGCATTTATCTTGTAGTATTTTTATTATACTTTTTCGCATGCTGGCCAATCAGTATGCTTGCAAAATATCTGGAAAAAAGATGGAGGTGATAGATTGTGGCAGAGACATTACTTACAGTAGAACATCTGATAAAAAAATATGGAGATCAAGTCATCTTAGATGATGTAAGTCTTGACGTAAAGAAAGGCGAAGTCATTGTGGTAGTTGGTCCAAGTGGCTGTGGAAAGAGTACATTACTTCGATGTATCAATGCCCTGGAGCCGATTCAGGGCGGCGTGGTCAAACTGGGAGACGAGGTCATTGACCCGAAAAGCAAATCTCTGACCTGCCTCAGACAGAAAATAGGAATGGTGTTTCAAAGCTATGATCTGTTTCCACATCTGACTGTATTAGATAATATTTTACTGGCACCTACGAAAGTCCAAAAACGCTCAAAAGATGAAGTGAAAGAAGAAGCCATGAAGCTTCTTAGAAGAGTTGGACTGGAAGAAAAAGCCGGAAGTTATCCAAGAGAGCTTTCCGGAGGACAGAAGCAGCGAGTTGCAATTGTCCGTGCATTGTGCATGCACCCGGAAATCTTACTTTTCGATGAAGTAACAGCAGCACTTGACCCGGAAATGGTTCGTGAAGTACTGGACGTAATCTTAGATCTGGCAGCGCAAGGCAGAACGATGATAATTGTTACCCATGAAATGCAGTTCGCCAGAGCTGTCGCAGACCGGATCATATTTCTGGAAGGCGGAAAAATACAAGAAGATGAAACACCAGATGAGTTTTTCGAACACCCGAAGACAGATCGGGCGAAGAAATTCTTGAATACATTTACATTTGAGTCTGTAAAGAGAGATATTTGAATCAATCTGTAACAGGAAATTTTTAGAAAAAGCAAGACTCATAAGAGTTTTGATATAAGAAATGAGACAAGGAGAGTTTGTATTATGAAAAATGGAAAACTGAAAAAATTAATTACACTGGCAACCGTAGTCGCAAGTACATTTGCACTTGTAGCATGCGGAAGCTCAAGCTCCGATGATTCTAAAGGAAGCGATTCCTCAGCAAAAAAAGATTCCGGAACTGTTTATCGTACATTAGATGAAATCAAAAAAGACGGAACAATCAATATCGGAGTATTTTCCGATAAGAATCCATTTGGATATGTTGATGAAAACGGTGAATATCAGGGATATGATGTATACTTCGCGAACAGAATCGGTGAAGATCTCGGTGTAAAAGTCAACTTTGTATCTACAGAAGCTGCAAACCGTATCGAGTATCTGCAGACAGGAAAAGTTGATCTGATCCTTGCAAACTTCACAGTCACAGACGAGCGTGCAGAAGAAGTAGACTTCGCACTTCCATACATGAACGTAGCACTTGGAGTTGTATCTCCGGACAGCAACGTTATCAAGAGCCTGGACAACTGGAACAGTAAAGATCAGATGATCGTCATCTCAGGAACAACAGCAGAGACTTACCTGACAGAGAATTATCCGGATATTCCACTTCAGAAATATGATTCCTACGCAACAGCAAAGAACGCTCTGGAAAATGGAAATGGTGTAGCATGGGCAAACGACAACACAGAGGTTATCGCATTTGCACTTCAGAACAAAGGTTACACAGTTGGAATCTCTGAACTTGGAAATAAAGACACCATTGCACCAGCAGTATCCAAAGGAAACGATACATTGCTTGATTGGGTAAATGAGGAAATCAAATCACTTGGTGATGAACAGTTCTTCCACAAAGATTACGAAGAGACACTTGTAGACACTTACGGAAAAGACTACGAAGAGGATCTGGTTGTAGAAGGTGGAGCAGTACAATAGATTCAAGGTAGTCTCACTGGATTAAAAGAGAATAATAAAAGTAAGAAGAAATGAGCTGGCCGAAAGGTCAGCTTGTTTTTGTGTAGGGGAGATTTTGTGTCCAATATTTGTATTTTGTCTTAATGTTCATATTTGGAGGAAGTACTGATGATATTGGTAAAGGTAGAAGATATGAATGCGTTGATGAGTGAAAAGATATATATTATAGTATAAATATATAACGCAATGCGTTAAATGTGAAAATAAAAAAGAAACGAGCAAGTCCTGCCTTTTTCTATATTGCAGTGGGTCGATAATGCTGTGGTAATATAAAGATAGTGACAAAATAAAGAAGCAGATTGAAAATGTATTGATGAGGGAACTTTATACCCCACCTCTTCGGATAGAATATAGATAACAAAGGATTTGAATGAAAACTAGAGAAGCGAGTAGTTGAGTAAAATACCATATGTTGTAAGATTCAGAAGGGAGAATGTTATATGAATTATCTGGTTATTGATTTAGAAATGTGCAAGGTGCCGAGAGATTATCGTAGTAAAAGATACAAATATGCGAATGAAACGATACAAATTGGTGCGGTGCTTCTGGACGAGGAGTTCAAGAGAATTGGAACACTCAGTCAGTTCGTACACCCAGAACATGGTGTGATAGATTATTTTATTGAAAATCTGACAGGTATCAAGAACGGCCAGGTGAAGCATGCGCCGAGACTTCAGGAAGCGTTATTACATATGCTCAACTGGATCGGTGACAGAGAGTATAAAGTCTATGCCTGGAGTGGAAGTGACCGTGCCCAGATTCTTCATGAGATAAAAGCAAAAAATATTGTAGATGAAAAGATTGCGTCCTTTATGGAAGAATCCAGATGGGTAGACTATCAGGATATATTTATGAAGAGATATGAGATGTCCAGAAAAATGAGTCTGGAAGAAGCATTGGGACGGGCTGACATAGATCCGGAGGGAAGATTCCACGATGGGCTAAACGATGCGGTCAATACAGGTCTGTTGATTGAAAAGTTAGAATTAAGTTCAGATTATCAACTGGTAAGTTATGAGATGCCAGAGAAACCTTCCGAGCACCTTAGCAGTTCACTTGGAGAACTATTTGCCGGTATGGAGCTTAAGTTGGCGTAAGGATTAAATCGACAAAATACATAGCTGTACCATATTCTCCCCACCTGTGATACAATGAAACTATCATCAGGTGAGGAGGAAGACTGCGATGCCAAAAGGAAAGAATCAGAAGTTCAAATTATATCGACTTGCACAGATTATGTTAGAAAATACAGATGAAGAGCACTATATCACAATGCCGGAAATTAAAGAAAAGCTGGAAGAATACGAAGTCACTGCGGACCGGAAAAGTATTTATAATGATCTGAAAGATCTGGAAAAGCTAGGGATAGAAGTTGAAGGTGAACCGGTAGGAAACCGTTATCATTATCATGTAGTTGAGCGCCCGTTTGAACTTCCTGAGTTAAAGCTTCTGGTAGATGCAATTCAGTCTTCGAAATTCATCACCCAAAAGAAGACAAATACACTGATTAAAAAGCTGGAAAAACTGGTCAGTAAATATGACGCACAGAAATTGCAGCGACAAGTCTATGTGTCCGGCAGAATTAAGGCCATGAACGAAAGCATTTATTATACCGTCGATGCGATTCATAATGCCATATCCGAGAACCGGAAAATCAAGTTTCAGTATTATCAGTGGAATGTGAAAAAAGAAATGGAGCTTCGGCATGATGGTGCCTGGTATCATATCAGTCCATGGGGACTTTCCTGGGACGATGAAAATTATTATCTCGTCGGATATGACTCAGAAGCAGAACTAATCAAGCATTACCGTGTAGATAAGATGCTTCATATCCGCATGTCTACAGAAGCACGCGAAGGAAAAGAACATTTTAAGCAACTAGACATGGCAGATTATGCAAAGAAAAGCTTCGGAATGTTCGGCGGAAAAGAAAAGACTGTAAAGCTCCTGGTAGATAACCGCCTGGCAGGAGTTATTATCGACCGATTCGGAAAAGATATTATGCTCATACCGGCAGACGAAAATCATTTTACTGTAAATGTAGATGTACACGTCAGCAAGCAGTTCTTGGGTTGGGTATTCTCACTGGGCGAACAGGTGAAAATACTCTCGCCAGAGGACGTCGTAGAACAGATGCGAGGAGAAGTGAAGAGACTGGTAGAGCAGTATGGGGAATAAGAGGTTAATTTACCCAGGAAAAGAAATTTGTGGGTACGCGGTGAAGTTAATGAGATTATAAATTGGGACATTATAGTGCTATTTATGGCAATAAATTATGATTACGAGTTGGAATGATAAATATTAAGAGAAAGTTACAAACATTTTTATTCTCAAAATATATTATATGATTTTAAAAGTTAGATATGAAAAGAAAGGTAATAAAAATGTATTATTCAGATAAACCGATTTTAAGCAAAAAGGAAGACTTTTTAAAAAGAAAGTATTTTGCGGAACTAGTGGCTAAATCTTTGGAAAATTTGAATAGTCAAGATACTTTTACTATTGGACTGTATGGGCAATGGGGAACTGGGAAAACATCACTAGTAAATATGATTCTTGAGGAAATAAAAGAAAATGAAAAAGTAGTGATTGTTCGTTTTGAACCTTGGAATTTTTCGAGTACAAATCAATTATTAGAACAGTTTTTTGTTCATTTGGCAAATCAATTTCATTGGACAAAAGATAAAACATTGAAAGAGGTAGGTAACGCTTTAGAACGGTATTCAGATGCGTTTGATTTTGCGAAAGTTATTCCACATGTTGGAGGAGCGATATCTTTTTTGGGGAAAAGAATTTCTAAAGGTATAGGTAAACGAATACAGAATAATTTGGATAAAAATGATATTATGTGCCAGAAGGAAAAAGTTGTTCAGCTGTTGAAGGGCCAGAATAAAAGAATTCTAGTGGTTATAGATGATATTGATAGGCTTAACAATGAACAAATAAGACAAGTCTTTCAGTTGATTACGTCAGTGGCAAAATTCCCTAATATGATATATTTATTGGTATTTGATAAAGAGATTGTTGTAAAAGCTTTGGAGAAGATTCAAGAAGGAAGTGGTGAAGAGTATTTGGAAAAAATAATTCAAATGCCAATTCAAATACCAGATATATGTTCGACTGAATTTAGAGGTATTATATTTGAACGATTATATAACATAGTAAAAGAGCAAGAAGGTATAAAAATAAATTTAGAACATTGGGAGAGATTGGCAGATACTTGTGTCATACCGTTGTTGAAAAATATGAGAGATGTAAATAGACTGTGTAATTTGGTACAGTTTAAGTTTTCTGGTATAGGAACAGAAGTAGATTTTACAGATATGGTGGTTATATCTGTAATAGAAATGTACTATCCAACTGTTTATGAATGGATAAAGTACAATAAAAATTTTTTAACAGGTAAACTGAGTGGCAAAAGAGTGTATATGGCCAATAATAAAGGACAAAAAGAACTGTATGATATGTATTTAAATGAATTAAAGGGAGTTTTAGTGAAGGTGGGGAAAGAGAAAGAGGCAGAAAAGATAATGGACATTTTAGTATGCCTTTTTCCATATATCGGAGATGAGATTGGGAAAATAACAGAATGGTATGATTCTGATTTGCTTAGGAGGAGCAATCGTATTGCACATCCAGACAAATTTGAAAGGTATTTTGATTTTAATATTGAAGAGATTGATATAAAATCTTTTGAGGTTACAAGGGCGATTCAAAAATTAGGATGCGGTGAACTGGAAAAATATATTTTGGAATTGAATCAGGAAGGAAAAAGTTATGCGTTTTTATCCGAAATAAAATCTGCGATACCTAATATTAGAGAAGAAAGAGCAAAAATAATTGTTACAAGTATTTTGAAAAGTGCTTATAAATTGGAGGAAAAATCTACGGGTAATTTACTAATGACATCTTCAAGAGATTATGCAGAGCATATGGTTATCGATTTGTTCGAACAAATTGAGAAAGTAAATAGAAAGAACTTTTTAGAACAATTAATTAATAGTGGAGAGTTAGATTCTTTACCGTCAATAGCACATGTTATTAATATAATAGAATTGGGTTATGGGAGATTAGCGGCAGAAGGAAGGGAAAAAAGTAAGGGAAGGATTATATCAATTGAAGAATTAGAAGATGTAGAACAAGTATTTAAGCAAAAAGTAAAGACAATATTAAAAGAAAATAGTATTTTTGATTTTTTTGATTATAGAATGATTTTATACCTTATGGAAAATTTTGATTCCCAATTTATGACGCAAAGAATTCAGCAGGAGTTGAAAGACGATATACACATATTGTGTTTTCTCAAAAGTACAGTGTTTACTTGGATTGGAAACGGTATTAAGTATGCTGTATCTAAGGAATACGAAAAATATTTAACAAAAGAACGTATTTTAGATGCAATTCAAAATACGCAAGCAACAGGTGAGATGTTTAGATTATCTAAAAAAAATCAAGAGTATTGTGCGGCATTTTATTTGGATAGTATTGGAAAAAGTGATGATGAAGGGGAAGTAAGTCAGAAAGATGCTGAAAGAATGATTGAAAAATGGAGAGAACGATAAAGTGTAAATAAGGATACATACATTTTATAACATGTTTTATGGTATAATATAAAAAATTACATGTTAGGGAAATAAGTAAATGAAAGCAAAAGAAAGAGTTTTTAATAATGTAACTGAACAGCGTAGAAAAACGATGAGTAAAATCAGAGGGAAGAATACAACAATTGAAGTTACATTGCAAAAGGCTCTATGGGCAAAAGGATATCGTTACCTAAGGATTAAAGCATCTAAATATAGACACCATTCTATCAGCACTTAATATCTTATTGTCTTATTATAAATATTTGTACACTATTTGTAAATAGAAAAATTAGGAGTTTTAGGAGAGAAACATGCGAGTATTCATTGATGCTGATGCCTGCCCGGTGGTCAGCATAGTTGAGAACATATCAAAAAAATACAACATTCCGGTGACTTTATTATGTGACACAAATCATGTCCTGACATCTGAGTACAGTGAAGTGATTGTTGTGGGTGCCGGAGCGGATGCTGTTGATTATAAGTTGATCAGCATTTGTCATAGGGGAGATATTGTGGTTTCACAGGATTATGGAGTGGCAGCGATGGCGTTGGGAAAGGGTGCATTTGCTATTCATCAGTCTGGCAAATGGTACACCAATGACAATATTGATCAGATGCTTATGGAGCGACATTTGAATAAGAAGGCGAGAAGAAGTTCTCATAAAAATCATATAAAAGGGCCGAAGAAACGTACTGAGGAAGATGATGAGCGGTTTGCGCAGTCATTTGAGAAAATGATAAGGATGGCAGTGGAATCAGAAATGTGATGAAAATGAAGAAGATAAATGTGACAGAGACAATCGTAGCAGATATACAATTACATATCGTACAGAATGGATCGGGAGGTCCGGTTATTTTCTGGGGCATGTATCCGCATCAGGGAGGAGAAGTAGAACATTTTTGGGAAGCTTTGATGGAGCTTGTGCCGGAACAGAAATTTCTTTTAGTAGCATTTCAGGTGGAAGACTGGAACCGGGATTTTTCACCCTGGGAAGCACCGGCGGCATTTGGAACGGAAGCATTTGATGGACAAGGCGCAAGGACGTTGAAGTGGTTACTTGAAGAAGGAGTCCCATATATTGACCGGACATATCATGTGAAAGAACAGGAACACTGGCTGGCAGGCTATTCCTTAGCAGGATTATTTGCGTTGTGGGCGGCATATGAATGCGATACATTTTCTGGAATTGCGTGTTGTTCTGGTTCTCTGTGGTTCAAGAATTGGGATATTTACATGAGAGAACATATATTGAAGCGCAAATGCAGCGTATACTTGAGCCTTGGAGGAAAGGAAGAAAAGACGAAGAATGCGGTAATGGCAACTGTGGGAGACCGCACCAGGGAACAAGAAAAATTGTTGCTGGAAGATCCATTTGCCGAGCAGGTAGTATTGGAATGGAATCCCGGAGGACATTTTGCGGATTCTGGGAAGCGTCTGGCAAAAGGAATCAAGTGGCTGATGGAAAAAAGATACTAAATTAGACATGGAACGTTTAGGAATTGTCCCAAAAAGGAAATCAGCAAAGGTGATTGATTTCAAGGCATATGTACATAGAAAATAATTTTAGTATGAGGCTATGAAGTAACAGGAGAAAATGATGGGTGAATTTATTACTACATACACAGGGCAACATTTTGAACCAACAAATCCAAATCCGGAGTTAATTCGGATTGAAGATATTGCGCATGCACTTTCCATGATTTGCCGTGGAAATGGACATGTAAAAACATTTTGGTCGGTGGGACAGCATTGTATTTGCTGTGCTAGGGAGGCAGCAGCCCGTGGTCTGTCAAATCGAATGGTACTTGCATGCTTGCTTCATGATGCAAGTGAATGCTATATGTCCGATGTTCCAACACCATTTAAGAATGAACTACCGGAATATCAGGAGCAGGAAGAACATTTGCTTGGCATAATTTATGAAAAATTTCTTGGCTCAGATTTGACGGAGGAAGAACAGAAAGAACTCAAAAAAATAGATCATGCAATGCTATGGTATGACTTGGAACATTTACTTGGAGAAATACAATACGGAGAAATTCCAGAGTTACATATTGACTTAGATTATACGGTTCGTCCATTTGAAGAAGTCGAAGAAGAATATCTGTCACTTTTCGAAAAAATTCAGTAGCATATAGAAGAAAATAGTATGGGGAAGGAATTGCAGACAAAATGCTAAACATATTAGAAATCAATGATTTTTCCGCACCGGAGCTTGATATTTATGCGAGACGTACCGAGGCGCAGCTTATAAATAAGGACAATCCGGAGGTTGGATTATTTATCGCGGAGAGTCCGAAGGTAATTGGCAGAGCGTTAGATGTGGACTATATTCCGGTATCCGTTCTGGTCGAAAAGCATCAGATGGAAGAAAATGAAGAGACTAGACGGATTCTGACTAGATTTGAAGATACAGATGTTCCGATATTTACAGCGGAGTTTGAAGTATTAACAAAATTGACAGGATTCAAGCTGACCAGGGGGATGCTGTGTGCTATGAAGCGTAAGCCCCTCTTGAATTATCAGGATATGTGTGCAGGAAAAGACAGAATAGTCATTTTGGAAAATGTAATGAATCCGACGAATGTCGGTGCAATTTTCCGGTCGGCAGCAGCTTTGAACATGGATGCTGTTTTTCTGACTCCTGGATGCAGTGATCCACTTTACAGGAGAGCCGCAAGAGTCAGTATGGGAACGGTTTTTCAGATTCCGTGGACATTTATTCAGGACAATAATGAAATGCGTTGCCAGCGGGAGATACTTTGGCCTAGGCAGGCGATTACAGAACTTCGGGAAATGGGTTATAAGACGGCAGCGCTTGCGCTGACAGATGATTCGGTCGGAATCGACAATCCGGAACTTATGCAGGAAGAGAAGCTGGCAATTATTCTTGGAACCGAGGGCGAAGGTTTGATGGATAGGACAATTGAGATGTGTGATTACACAGTCAAGATTCCGATGTCACATGACGTTGATTCATTAAATGTAGCAGCGGCAAGTGCGGTGGCATTTTGGCAGCTGGGAAAGAAGCAAAAATAAGTAAAAACTATTACGGAGGGATTGAAAAGATGTTATTTTTATATTATCCAAAATGTTCTACTTGCCAGAAGGCAAAGAAATGGATGGATGCCAATCACATTTCTTATGAGGAGCGTCACATTGTGGAGGAGAATCCAACTTACGAGGAGCTGAAGCAGTGGTATGAGAATGGGGATTTACCGCTAAAGAAGTTTTTTAATACAAGTGGTATGCTTTATAAAGAGCAAAAATTAAAAGACAAGCTTCCTGACATGAGCGAGGAAGAGCAATTGAGGCTTCTGGCGACAAACGGAATGCTTGTGAAACGACCATTGATCGTGAAAGAAAATCTTGTGTTGACGGGATTTAAAGAGAAAGAATGGACGGAAAAGTTATTATAAGGTCTGGAAAAGGAGATTATAACATGGGAAAAATTATAAATATTTTACCAATGGCAAATAGAGAAGGCAATCTGCAGGAAATCATGGAGGCGCTGCAGGAGGTAAAAGATGCGCTTGTGGAAGTGCTGGATCAGTATGAGGAGGAGGGAGCTGAGGAGAAAGCGGATACTTTGACGGAAGCATTGGATGCACTTGAAGATGCGTACGATGTAATCAATGACGTAGTAATGGATGAAATTTAGCGGTAAGGAGGACTCGGATATGTTGACGAATTGGAATCCGGCACGTATGCCGGAAAAGGATGAGATGAAGTCACGTTTATCTACAGCTAGAAAGCAACTGTATGATTTGCAGATGAAGATCAAGGAACATAAAATTCCGGTAATTGTGCTTTTTGAAGGCTGGGGCACATCCGGAAAGGGAAGCACGATCGGTAAGGTGATCCGGAATATTGATCCGCGCTTTTTCAAGGTCGTGACAATGTCCGAGCCGACAGATGAGGAACTAAGATATCCATTTTTATATCGATTTTTTAAGGAGATTCCAGAAGCAGGGAAATTCACATTCCTGGATTCTGGCTGGTTGGAGCAGATCTGCAGAGAGCATTTAGAGGGAAAAACAGATGAAAAAGAATATGCTTCTCGTATAGAAAGTGTCCGCAATTTTGAAAGACAACTGACAGATAACGGTTATCTTGTCTTGAAGTTTTTTATGCAGATAGAGAAGAAAGAACAAAAAAAACGGGAGCAGGATCTTCTGGAAAGCAAGGATACAAAATGGCGCGTTTCCCTGTTCGATCAGTGGGAAAATACACATTATAAAAAATGCAAAAAGGCATTTTCAAAGTACATGTCAGATACAAATGCATCTTCCGCACCATGGTATATCATTGATGCAGGTGACCAGAAGTGGGCAGAGCTGCAGGTGATGGAGACGCTGGTGAGCAACATTGAAGTGGCATTGCAGAATCAGGCGCATTCGGTGCCAATCTTGCAGAATGTATTTCTGCTGGAACCAATTCCACGTCTTGCAGATATTGATTTGCAGGACAAAATACTGAATGACGAAGAATACAAGAAAGAATTAAAACAGCTTCAGATAGAATTAGGAAAACTGCATAATAAACTTTATCGGAAAAGGATTCCGGTCATTATCACATATGAAGGCTGGGATGCAGCAGGAAAAGGCGGCAATATCAAACGAATTACCGAGGCGCTTGATCCAAGAGGTTATGAGGTACAACCGATTGCCAGCCCGGAACCGCATGAAAAAGCAAGACATTATCTGTGGCGTTTTTGGACGAGACTGCCAAAAAGTGGGCATATTGCGATATTTGACAGAACCTGGTACGGCAGAGTGATGGTAGAGCGCCTGGAAGGATTCTGCAGTGAAAATGACTGGCAGCGTGCCTATAATGAAATCAATGAATTCGAAAAAGAATTAAAAGACTGGGGCGCTGTGATTATTAAGTTCTGGGTACAGATTGATAAAGATACCCAGCTGGCGAGATTTCAAGAGCGACAAAATAATCCGGAGAAACAGTGGAAGATTACCGATGAAGACTGGAGAAATCGGGAAAAATGGGATGAATATGAAGTTGCGGTGAATGAAATGCTTCAAAAGACGAACACAGAATACGCACCGTGGCATATTCTGGAATCCGTAGATAAGAAATATGCCCGGATCAAAGCTTTGAAAATTGTGATCGAAGAAATAAAGAAATACGTTTAATCGTCTAAACATA
The DNA here is from genome assembly GCF_020560945.1 of Dorea sp. 210702-DFI.3.125. Classification (NCBI taxonomy): domain Bacteria; kingdom Bacillati; phylum Bacillota; class Clostridia; order Lachnospirales; family Lachnospiraceae; genus Dorea; species Dorea sp. 210702-DFI.3.125. Next base: position 19,462 of record NZ_JAJCNF010000016.1, on the reverse strand, counting down.
CATCTCGCTTGCAACATGACCTCTGAGGGGGCGTTTGAACAAGGGATGAAACCTATATAAACCGATACACAAATGATGGAGGAAATTATTATGAAGCTTGCAGTTATTTACCACTCAGAAACTGAAAATACAAAACAGGCAGCAGAATGGATTGCCGATGGAATGAATGAAGTCTCAGGAGTAGAAGCCAGAGCATTTTCTATTGAAAAAGTGGATGAAGATTTTGTAAAGGAAGCAAAAGGAATCGTAGTCGGCTCTCCTTCCTATATGGCACAGATGACACCGCAGATTCATAATTGGCTGTTTGAAAAAGCAGGAGAGTTAGAGTTTCCGGGGAAAATGGGTGGCGCATTTGCAACAGAGCAGTACACACATGGTGGCGGAACTCAGGTCATTCAGTCTATTTTGACAATTGAGATGGTAAAGGGAATGCTCTGCTATTCAGGCGGTATGGCTTGTGGAAAGCCAGTGATTCATCTTGGACCGGTCGGAGTAAATAATAATATGGAAAAGTTCAATGGAATGGGAAATTATAAAGAGTATTTTAATATTTATGGGAAGCGCTTTGCACAAAAGGCAGTAGAGATATTTAATAAAATATAACAAGATTTCATATCAAAAAAATAGAATTGTAAAAACTGCACAAACAGTCCTTTGTATTATTGTTAATTATGTTAAAATAGTCTCTTGCGCTTTAACGCAAAAAAGTGTAAAACATAATATAGTTAAAGAAAAGAAATGCAGTGAAAGGGATACGTCACAAAAGAGAACGCGATTTCAGAGAGTCGTTGGGTGGTGCGAAGCGACAGAACGGATTTTGTGATATCACCCGGGAGCATCCCTCTGAAATACTTAACATATTTAACATCAGAGCTAAAGTAAGCAGGGACGTAATCTTCACGTTACAGAAGAAACTGTTTGAGAATGACAGTGATGAGAGACTGTAGTTAGTGATAAATACAGTAATACAAAGTGGTACCACGGAAGATAAATCCGCCTTTGTTATCCGAAAGGATAGCGAAGGCGTTTTTTTATTGTATGGAAACATATACGCAAGATCGATAATAATTTCAGAAATGCTGATTGGTGTTCCTGAGATTAATATATAATCAAAATATAAAGAAAGAGGGATTATTATGAGTGGAATACTTATGATGATAATTGCCATCGTAGTGCTCGGAGGAGCTTATCTTCTGTATGGCCGTTATCTCCAAAACAAATGGGGCATTGACCCGAATGCGAAAACTCCGGCGTATGAATTAGAAGACGGAGTTGATTATGTACCGGCTGATACTAACGTAGTATTTGGTCATCAGTTTGCATCAATTGCAGGAGCAGGTCCGATCAACGGACCAATTCAGGCAGCAATCTTCGGATGGCTTCCGGTTCTCTTATGGATTTTAATTGGTGGTGTATTCTTCGGAGCAGTTCAGGATTTCGCATCTATGTATGCATCTGTAAAGAACAAAGGCCGTACAATTGGTTACATCATTGAAGAGTACATTGGGAAATTAGGTAAGAAATTATTCCTGTTATTCTGCTGGCTATTCTGTATTCTGGTTGTCGCAGCATTTGCTGATGTCGTAGCCGGAACATTTAATGGATTCGCAACAAGTGAATCAGGAGCAGTTACAAAAGTAGTGGCAAATGGAGCTGTTGCAACAACCTCTATGTTATTCATCATAGAAGCAGTGGCACTTGGATTTTTCTTGAAATATTCAAAATTTAATAAATGGGTAAATACAGCAGTAGCAGTTATATTACTGGTAGTTGCAATTGCACTTGGACTTAACTTCCCAATCTATGTAAGCCTTGGTACATGGCATCTTATTATTTTTGCTTATATTTTAATTGCCAGTGTAACACCTGTATGGGCATTACTTCAGCCTCGTGATTATCTGAACAGTTATCTGTTGATTTTTATGATCCTTGGTGCTGTTATTGGTGTATTTGTTGCAAATCCGGCATGTAATCTTGAAGCATTTACAGCATTCTCGATACCGGATGCAAATGGAAATCCGCAGTATATGTTCCCAATCTTGTTCGTAACAATCGCTTGTGGTGCAGTTTCAGGATTCCATTCACTGGTATCATCAGGTACTGCTTCCAAGCAGATTAAAAATGAGAAAAACATGCTTCCGGTTTCATTCGGTGCCATGTTAATGGAAAGTATGCTTGCAGTTCTGGCATTGATTGCCGTTGCATCATTTGGAAAAGGTGAGGCAGCAGCACAGGGACTGACCACTCAGCCACAGATTTTTGCAGGAGCAATTGCGAACTTCCTGTCAGCCATCGGTCTGCCACATTCACTTGTATTTACACTGATTAACCTTGCAGTATCTGCATTTGCACTGACATCTCTGGATTCAGTAGCCAGAGTCGGACGTCTGTCATTCCAGGAGTTCTGGATTGATTCAGATGTGGAAGATGAGAATATGAGTCCTTTCTTAAAGGTAGTAACGAACAAGTATTTTGCAACAATCATTACACTGGTACTTGCTTATTTCCTGACAAAAGTCGGATATGCAGAGATCTGGCCACTGTTCGGTTCTGCAAACCAGCTGTTATCTGTACTGGCACTTGTAGCCTGCGCAGTATTCTTAAAGAAGACAAAACGTCAGGGATTCATGCTCTGGGGACCAATGGTATTTATGATGGCAGTTACATTTACGGCACTTGGAATGACAATTGTAAAACTTACAAAGGCATTCATGACAACAGGATTGGATTTTGGAAATACATTGCAGCTTATCTTTGCAGTACTTCTGTTAATCCTTGGAGTGCTTGTAGCAATTCAGGGAATTAAGAAACTCCTTGAGAAGTCGGAAGATAAAAAAGTGACAGCCTAGGAAAATAATTCATAAAATGATAAAAGAATAAAATGGGAGTATAATAAGCTCTCGGATTAAGAAACGCCAGTTCCGGCAAATGTCGGTTCTGGCGTTTTTTGAAGATTACGAAATAGAAACACAGTACCGGATACGGGGTTGTTATTTTAGACAAAAAATCAGACTTGTATTTATTCAAAAAACGATGAAAATTGACAAAAGTGCTGAAAAGTTGTAAAAAAATGAAAGTATATTGACATAAATAACCGATATGTATAAAATAAACGCAACAAGAAATAATACAAGTTGTACTATCAAGATGTATCTGAAAGGAGCAAAGAAACATGGAATTAAGAGATAAAATTGCCGGAGCATTATACGGAATGGCACTTGGTGATGCGATGGGAATGCCGGCAGAATTGTGGGGCCGAGAAAGAGCAAGAAAATTCTTTGGCGGAAAGATTACAGAATTTATTGATGGACCAAAAGAGAATGATGTTGCATTTAACTACAACAAAGCTCAGTTTACAGATGATACGGGGCAGGCAATGGTTCTTTTGGATTCATTGAAGGCGACAGATTATAGACCGGACGCATCAGACATTGCAAAGCGTATGCTGGAATGGGCTGAAAAAGAGAATGCATTTGAAAATAATATTTTAGGACCGACCTCTAAGGTTGCACTGGCGAATTTCCGAGATGGAGTAGATGCAAGTGCGATAACGAACAAAGCTTTATCCAATGGAAGTTCTATGAGAATTGCACCAATCGGCTGCCTCTTTACACCAGATCAGAGAAAAGAACTGATAGATTATGTGTACGGAGTTTCCAAGGCAACACATACAAGTGATGTTACAATCGCCGGAGCAGCTATGATTGCAGAAGGTGTTGCATCTGCAATTGTCAATGATGATTTTGAGCAGGTGTTAAGTGATATTCTTTCTGTAGAAGAAGCCGGATACGAAAAAGGTTGCGAGACCTTCAGCCCGAGACTTGCAGAGAGAGTAAAGATTGGTGTTCAGATCGCAAAAGAATATGCAGACGATGAAGATGCATTTTCTAAGAAAATCTATGATGTAATTGGGGCAGGAGTTGGAATTATTGAATCTGTTCCGGCAGCGGTTTCCATTGCATATTACACACAGGATCCAAATAAATGTTGTCTGATGTGTGCAAATCTTGGCGGTGACACAGATACAATCGGAGCGATGGCAACAGCTATATGTGGGGCATTTGTTGGTTATTCAAAGATTAATCCAGAGTACACAGAACTTTTAAGAGTTCAAAACCCGGAGACAGATTTTGAGGAGTATATCAATATTCTTGAAAAAGGAAGGGAGCTGTTGGGATGCGGACGCTAGTAGTCGGAGCTGCGATTGTTGATCTGATGATGAAGGTTGAACGTCTCCCAAAGAGTGGGGAGGATATTCCCTGCAAGGAGACGAAAACGGTAGTTGGCGGCTGTGCGTACAATGTTGCCAACACATTGAGAAATCTGAAATGTGAACATGATTTGTGTGTGCCGGTGGGAAGTGGTTCATTTGCAGATATTATCCGTAGAGGCATGAAGGAAAAAGGATATGAGCCGATGATTGAAGAACCGGGAGAGGATAACGGTTATTGCCTGAGTCTTGTAGAGGCTGATGGAGAAAGAACATTTATCACAGTGCAGGGAGCGGAATGCCACTTCAAAAAGGAATGGTTTGAGCAAATCGACATGGACAACTATGAGAATATCTACATCGCAGGCTATCAGGTTTGTGGAAAAAGTGGTGAAATCATTTCACAATGGTTGAAAACAGTGGAAAATGTGGAAGAAAAGCATATCTTTTTCGCACCGGGACCGATGATTACGGCAATCGAATCTGAAACAATGGAAAACCTTTTTGCATTAAAGCCAATCTTACATATTAATGAAGCAGAAGCAAAGGGTTATACACAGCAGGAAAATGTAGAAGAAGCAGTGAGAGCCCTTTATGAGAAGAGTGGCAATCTTGTATTTGTTACGCTTGGGGCAGAAGGAACCTTGTTCTATGATGGAAAAGAAATGAGAAGGGTCGCATCTGTTAAGACCAATGTTGTGGACACTGTAGGAGCCGGAGACAGTCATATCGGGGCGATTATTGCAGGAATGTCAAAGGGAATGAAAGTAGAAGATGCCGTATTACTTGCAAATCGTACGGCAGCGGCAATTGTAGGAACGTCCGGACCGGTTATGGACCTGGAGGAATTTCAGAAGATTTCGGAGGAATGGGAAAATGAATAAAATAAAAGAATTTTTTACAGATTGGAGCTGGAAAGAAAAAGCATGGCTTGCATTTGTACTGATTGTACAGACAGTAGCCTGGGCAATTCAGAAAGAAAGTCTGTTTATGTTGGTCATGACGTTGACAAGTAGTCTGAACCTAGTACTTGGAGCAAAAGGTAAAGTTGCCGGTCTGTATTTTGCAATTATCAACAGTGCATTATATGCGATTAACTGTATGGGTATTCCGCTTTACGGTGAGGTCATGTACAACTTAATCTACTCAATTCCGGTCAGTGCGATTGCAATCTTCACATGGAAAAAGAACATGACAAAGGGTGGAGAAGTAAAATTCCGCACGATGACACCAAAGATTATGCTCACAACAGTAGCAGTGACAATTATCGGAGTACTCGGATACATGCAGATTCTGAAATGGATGGGTGGAAATCTTCCATTTATGGATTCTCTGACAACAGTCGTATCGGTTGTGGCAAGTTTCCTGTATCTGCTTCGTTTCTCAGAGCAGTGGGCAATGTGGGCAATTGTAAATGCACTTTCAATTGTGATGTGGATCATGGTATTTATGCAGGGAGATTCCTCTGCACTGCTGATTATCATTATGAAGACAATCAACTTCATCAACTCCACATACGGTTTCCTGAACTGGAGAAAAATTGCAAAAGAAACTGCATAATAACGGACAAAAATAGAGGATTTTATGTTAAAATAATAAAAGATCAAGAAGGCCATGGATTTCATGTGAGTATGAGATCTGTGGCTTTTTGCGTTAACGATAAGCCAAAGTTATTCTTTATGGCGAACAGGTGGAAAGTAAGATGACCAAATACGAAATAATCAAGCAAGAGATAAAAGAACAGATCAAAGATAATATTTTAAAACCCAATCAGGTAATCAAATCCGAGAATGAAATGTGCCAGTGTTATAAAGTAAGTCGTGTGACGGTGAGAAAAGCAATTGATGAATTGTGTGCAGAAGGGATCTTGTACCGGATCAAGGGAAAGGGCTGCTTTGTGAGAGAATTGGCAGATCAGAAAAGATCAAGAATCTATAGTTTTACAGAGGCTGTAAGGAATGAAGGAAAGTTGCCGGGCAAGAAGCAGTTGTCTTTAGAAAAAAAAGAAGCAGATGCGTATCTGGCAGATAAACTTCAGATAGAAGAAGGAGAAGAGATTTTTGAAATCCGCAGCCTTTATTATGCAGATGGTATTCCGTATAGTTTAAATACAGCAGTATTACCGGCAAAAAGATTTGAAAAGTTAGATTTTTTTGACTTCAATAACCGGTCTTTATATGAAGTGCTTGGTTCATTCTATGGGACATATATGTACAGGGTGAGACAGACACTGGAAGCTACAACAGCAGATGTGTCGGTGAGCCGGTTACTGGAACGGGACGAAAGTCAGCCTTTATTGAGAATTAAAGCGATTTCCTATTGTCTGGAAGACAATCAGGAGATTCCGGTAGAATATTATGAGGCGTATATTTTAACAGATATACAGAATTATTATGTAGAAAAGTTTCATTGATAAAGGCATTCTTGAATGATAGAAAATATAATTTTATAAGAAGTGGTGAAAGAAATGAAAATATCTGACAGAGTCATCCTTCCTTTGGTTGGAAGTGCCTTTCAACCGGGAAAAGCAGCAGAAGCAATTGAGAAAATAGAAGATAAGGAACTGGCGCAGATCGCACAGGGAGAATATTATTTCTTCTCGGCGCAGGCGAAAAAATGTGTGGAGACGGTAAAAGATTATCTGGATCACGATGATGTGATGCTCCGGCTATCGGCGGATATGCTTTACACATTTGCGAATCTTACACTTGGAGATCCTCAGGCAGCACAGTGTACAAGGGAAGATGTACATCAGTGTTTGACCCAGGCAATGCAGGAGGATGCACCTGTGAATGTAAAAGCGGCCTGCCTGTTCGCATTTTATGTAATCAGCATATTTCTTCATATACCGCCGGAGGAAGGAACACCGCCGCTTCAGCAGTACATTCCGTATCTGCCAATCGGACAGCGGTTATTTGCGGTGAGCCTTCTGGCGCATGAGATTTATCTGAGACAGGATTATGCTAAGGCAAAAGGTGTTGTGCAGGGTGCATTTCTGATGGCAGACGGAGTATACCCGATCTCCATGATTTATCTGGGCTGTGTGCAGGCAATGTGTCAGATCAATCTGAAAGAACAAGAAGAGGCGATTCAGACGGTGAGCCAGGCATGGGAGTGGGCAAGATTTGACAAATTCATGGAGCCATTTATCGAGTATCACGGTCTGCTTCAGGGAGTTTTGGAAGTCTGTATCCGGAAAAAAGAGCCGGAAATGTACAAGAAGCTGGTGGATGGTGTACTTGCATTCAGCCGTGGCTGGATGAAAATTCACAATCCCAAGACGCAAAAGGCAGTGACGGATCTTTTGACTCCGCTGGAATTTTCCATAGCTATGCTGGCGTGCCGTGACTGGACGAACCAGGAGATTGCAGAACATCTGGGACTGTCTGTGAATACAGTGAAGCATTATGTCTCCGGAATTCTGGAAAAACTACAGATTGATAAACGCGATAAGATTAAAGAATTCGTAAATCAATAGAATAACAGGATACGAAAAAGTGTCTGTTTTACAAAAGAAATTGTAAAACAGGCACTTTTTTGGCTTTCAACGGGCATGTGAGAGATGTATTTCCTTTGGTACAATATATATGTAATTTAGCATATAATTACTCGTTTTCAGAGGGAAAAATGAGGAGGGAATACATATGAAGAAACGTCTGGTCAGTATGATTTTGAGTGCGGTGCTATTTGCAACATCAGTGCCGGTCACAGCATTTGCCGAAGACGCGAATGCGCAGAACCCGGTTGCGCAATCGGAGGAAGGAACGTCCCAGGGGACGGATGTGCTGAAGGAATCCAGCATTGATTATAAGAAAAATGGAGGAACGTTTGCTACTGGTTACACGGCTCCGTCTAATTACGATGAGCCGGTGACAGAACTTCCGGGAGCGGAGCAGATCACAAAAGCGGGATATGAGTTTGCCGGCTGGTATGATAATGAGAAGTTTAACGGGGAGCCGGTTACTTCGCTTAGTACTGCGGATCATTCCGGCAGTGTTGTCCTCTATGCAAAATGGACGGAACGCTACTATTATGTGGATATTCCACAGACGGTCAATGCGGATGGGGATAAGCTTACGATAAAAGCGGATGCAGGTGGATTATATGACAAGGATCATGTGAGCGTGACAGTCCAGTCTGAAAATGACTGGAAATTAAAGAGTGGATTACATAGTCTTGCATATGAATTGAGAAATCCGCAGAGTGGTTCGGCACTGGAAAATGGTTCGGTTGTCGCAAGTCTTACGAAAGATGAGAGCCATAAGCAGCAGGAATATAACTGCAACATTCTGGATAAACCGAACTATACAGGTGATTATACAGATCATCTGACTTTTGACATTGCATTTCAGGATACAACGTACAACATTACATATGAGACAAATGGCGGAACTATCACGAAGAAGAATCCGCAGCAAGCAGATCAGATGATCACAGTAACACAGGAGCAGTATCAGGCAGGAACCATTCTGAAAGATCTGCCGGCACCGGTGAAAAAGTCCAGTACATTTCTTGGTTGGTGTTACGATGAAGCATGCACCAGATATGTGGACAGTAAGGACCGTCTTCTGAGTGATGTGACCTTGTATGCCTCTTATGCAGACAATCAGCCGATGGAAGAAGTGTCCATGGCGACTTATGCCAGAGCAAATGATGTGGCAACTGATTTTACGATTCCGGTGACGGATACAAGTGCTGCCATGACGCCTGATCAGGTGCGAAAAAATTTCACAATAAAAAACGTGACAGATTCTTCCGAAACGGTTACGGTAGATGTGACCGAAGGAGCAGACCATACATTTACGATCAGCAATCCGAACGGATGGACACCGGGGGCAGCCTATAAGCTGGAGCTTCAGGAAAAGGCGTTATATTTTACAGGATTTGACCCGACGATCCGTGTCTATGATTTTACGGTCTACCGAGAAGAAGTCAAAAATGTAGAGTTAAATAAAGAGATCAAGTATATTCATAAGAAAGAGCTTTCCAATCTGACTGTAAATGGAAAGAAAGTTAAGGAAGTTTCAATCGCGGCAATGACGATTGGAACAGACGGTTCCTTGACCGAAGAAGGCAGTGATACGACCGGAACATTTACTTATAAGAAGCAGTTAGAAGTCGGCGACCAGGTCGCAATTTATTCCGGTGATGTGATCCCGACCATGGATATGTCCTCTGGTGACAACAGTGATGTGTCATTTATCGAGATTACAGGAGCGGACGGGGACAAGTATACATATCGCGGCTCCAGACCGGAAGACGTGCTCTTTATGCCGGATGTGCTGCCGCTTTCTATAGACAAAGATCAGGACGGTGACCCGGATAATAACAGTGTGACGATTAATGTCAGTGACCTGACCTTTGGTGATGATGCTATGAGCCAGGCTATGGATCTGGACAGTGAGACAACCGTAGATGAGGGCGATTATCTGGCAATTTACACAGGTACAATGGGAGAAAATGAAAGCGGAACTGTGTCTCTCTATGGAGAGATTACGAGTGTTCTGTTATCAGAAGGGAAATACATAGTAAGCTATATACCTGTGAGCGAAGAAGATATGCGCCAGACTATGGACGTGTACCAAAAGGAAAATGTAGAAGGGGAGGACCTTCTGGAAGATACCGATGTGCAGGAGCTGGAAGAGGATATTGAGACACAGGCAGTAGACAGCGGATTTGCATCCGAAGTGGCAGAAAGAGTTGCCGATGCGGCAATGGAGACAGAATCTTTTGAGGAGCTTCAGGAATCTCTCAAGGAAGATATGAATGCAGACATCATGGTTCAGAGCCAGGGCTATGGCCAGTTGAGAAAGGCAAGAGCCGCAGGTGGGGCAGGCGGTTCCCGTGTGGAATTAGGAGTACCGACGGTAAAAGCAAATCTCGGCACGACACTAAAACATTTTGACGGAGATGTGAGTGGACTAAGGCTTGCACTGGAGATCGGCGTGCCGATTACAGTTCATGTGAACCGGGGCGCAGACATCGAGATCATGATCACGGCGACATTTGAACAGGAAGTGCGAGTATCCATCGATGTGGACGGTTCAGCCGTGTGGAAAACATGGGGATTTATTCCGTACATTGCAGATTATCGCGTAACGGCATCTCTGGAATTATATGAATACACAGGAATCGGACTAAATGTCAACTTCAAGACTGCAGAAACTGGAAACCCAGTATCTGATTCCAGTTCGAAATTACGAAAAGGTGTCAACAAGATTACCGAAGAGCTGAAGAATATGATGGAGAATGGCGAGGATTATCTAAATTCTGCATCAGGTCTCGTCAGTGGCGGAGATGAAATATCCGTATCCAAGTCTCTGGCAGAGAGGTACTCGGAACTTCTGGCAGACGAGGCAGACTGGGTGGAAATCTACAAGCGTCCGCTGGTAGACCAGCATTTCCGTGTGCTTCTGATCATTGATATTCAGGTGAAGCTGGAATTCGTTGTTTCCGCAAATGTGAATATTTCCATCGGAATGACGTACTGGTATAAGAATGCGAAAGAGTATGTCTTCTGTGTACGGGTCAAAGAGCGGACGGCGACCAATGATACGATAGATCTGGTAGAGGAGCAGTATGAATTTACGGCATATGCTATGGGAACTCTTGGAATCAAAGCCGGTGTGAGACTGACGGTGCGTGTGGGATTATTATCAACGTCCATCGCCAGTGTCGGTATCTCGGCGGATGTGGGCGGTTATGCACAGGTCTGGGGTTACCTCTACTACGAATTGAAGTATACGGCATCGGCAGGACGAAGCAGCCGTGCTATGGGAGCTATGTATCTGGAAATCGGTATTTATCTGGAAGTGAAGTTCGAGGCACAGGCACTGTCCAATGCATTTACCTATAATCCGACACTTTACGAAAATGAGTGGCCGCTTTATAAGGTAGGTGTTCTGGAAAATGTACTGGATTTTGCTTATACCCAGGATAAGGTTGCCGAGATTAATATGAAGCGGGAGATTCAGTCGGTTCAGATCCCGGATGAATATTTCAAGATGCAGTACATGGATATGAAGACCGGACTGGACGACGGAAAATATTACGAGAAGATTTACGAAGATGATACAAAGTATTTCAACATTTCCATGACGAACAGTGCATTTACGTATGATCCGGCGACCAATATTATCCGTGTAAATCCAGGTGATGAGCCGGAGCAGGACGGTGAGATGATCATTACATGGAAAAACCAGGAAGGTACCTTTAATACGAAGCCATGTGCAAGAAAGATCAAGCTTCACTGGGACCGCCTGCGAGATGGTTACTATATTGCATTCCAGAGTAATGGCGGATCTTTCGTCGATGCAATTACCGGAAAATATAACGCAGAGATCAAGAAGCCGGAAGATCCGGTAAGACTCGGATACACATTTGCCGGCTGGTATGAGGACATGGATCTCACCATTCCATACACCATTCCGGAAACCATGCCGGAAGAAGACAGACTTGTCTATGCAAAATGGGAAGCAGCCGATGTGGGTTATACAGTCGTAGATTATATAGAAGGAACGAATGGAACCTATGAAGCGCAGACTCCGGTGAAAATGAATGGCAGGACGGAAGAGGAAGTAAGCCCGGTTCCAAAAGAGCGGGAGGGATTTGTAACACCGCCGCAACTTACGGAGACTGTAAAAGCAGACGGCAGCCTGGTCATCAATTACTATTATGCAAGAAATAAATATACACAGACATTCAAGTCCGAAAAAGAGACGGAGAATGGAACGGAGACAGAAGTGATCGCAGACGGAAATTACCGGTATGGAACCATGATGCCGACACCGGCAGTCTACAGACCGGGATATGAATTCCTTGGCTGGGAGGACGAAGAAGGCGCTGGGGTTCCAAAGGAAGTTCCATCTGAGAATAAGACCTACATTGCAAAATGGAAAGCACTGGAAGGCATTACTTATACCGTGAAATACTACGTGCAGAATACGGATAACAGCGGATACAGCTTAAGCGAGACTGCGGCTCTGACCGGACAGATGGGAGAGGAAGTCACAGCAAAAGCAGCAGATCTTGACGAGAAAGTCTATCACTTAAAAGGTGAACTGCAGAAGGGAACGATCAAGGCAGATGGCAGTCTTGTACTGAAAGTGTACTATGATCTGAATGAGTACAAGCTGACCTTTGATGCAAAAGGCGGAGAATCAGACCAGACAGAAGTGACAGCAAGATATGGTGACAAGATTGCATCACCGATGCCGACAAGAAAAGGCTATGTATTTGAAGGCTGGTATACAGACGAGGCATGTGAGAACGCATTTGGCCAGACGATGCCGGCAAAAGATATGACGGTCTATGCAAAATGGGAGAAGCAGAAAGTCAACTATACAGTCCGGCATCTGCTAGAAAAACTGCCGGATGCAGAAAAAGAAAAACCGGGTGGAGATAAAGAAGAGTATCCGGACACAGATAAACCGGTTGTGGAAGAAGATCCATATATCTTATATGAAGAGGAAGTCTTTGCGGCATATCCGGAAGATAAAGTGACGCCGGACGTGAAGCGTTACGAAGGCTTTACTTCACCGGAAACACAGACCACGACAGTGGACGGAAACGGCAACACAGTTATTGAGTACAAGTATGCGAGAAATATTCATAAGCTGAAGCTGGTAGACCGCGGGGTCGATGAAAATAATATGGAAGGATTCGGAATGCCATTTGGTGCGGCAATTACAGAAGTAGCGCTCCGGAGTGGATATCGCTTTGAAGGCTGGTATACAGATAAAGATTTCAACAATCGATTCGATGGAACCATGCCGGACAAAGATCTGACGCTCTATGCAAAACAGACACCAGTGATGAGCAGCTATACCGTCTATCATTATAAAGAATCTGTAGACGGCTTTGATTTATTTGAGGAAGAAGTATTAAGCGGATTGACAGAATCAGAAGTGACTCCGCAGCCAAAACAGTATGAAGGCTTTACTTCACCGGAGGCTCAAACAGGGCAGATAAATGGCTGGGGCGGACCGGATATCCAGTATTACTATATGCGGAACAGCTACAATCTGACTTATGTCCTGAACAATGAAGAAGATAACAAGACTTCAAAAGTTCGCTATGAGGCAGATATTACAAATACTCCGTCGCGGACAGGCTATGCATTTGCAGGCTGGTACACGGACGAAGCGCTGACACAGCCGTACGTACAGACAACCATGCCGGCGCATGACCTGACACTCTATGCAAAATGGGAAGCCGGAATGAAGACTTATCAGGTGAGACATTATCAACAGTCCATTGGCAATTCAGAGCAGTATGATCTGGCAGAGACTGAAACTGTCACAGCTAAAACAGGAGAACATCTGACATTGGCAGTAAAAGCGTATGAAGGATTTACAGCACCGGAGCCAGTTAGCTATGATGTGGTAGACGATGGAGAAATCACATATGTAGATTACAAATATACGCGTGACCGCCATCAGGTGACGATCCATTACAATAACGGTAATGACAGCGAGACAAAAGAACTTGCATATGGTGAGAAATGGGAGGAAAAACCATATCGTGCCGGTTATGCATTTGCAGGCTGGTATACAGACGCAGAGTTTACAAAAGCATTTGACGGAGTGGTTCCAGATCGTGACATCACACTTTATGCAAAATGGGATGTGCAGAGTGTAAACTACACGGTTAAGCATTGTCTGCAAAATGCCAATGATGACGGATATTCGCTGGGAGCACAGGAGAACTTTAACGCCGATACGGATACGGTTGTCACACCGGAAGTAAAGAACTATGATGGATTTACAGCACCGGAGAAGCAGCAGGTGACAGTTGAAGGTGATGGAACAACTACAGTCATTTATCGTTACACAAGAAATGTGCATACGCTGACGCTTAAGAACTACGATGGTAAGACAGATAAGACGGTAGAAGCAAGATATGAAATGTCCATACCGAAGCCGACAAGAGCCGGTTATGCATTTGCAGGCTGGTATACAGATGCAAAATGTACGAAAGAGTACAAAGCGAATATGCCGGATCAGGATCTGACACTCTATGCAAAATGGGAAGCAAACATCGTCAACTATGTAGTAGAACATTATCAGCAAAATGTACAAGGTGACGGTTATACGCTGAAAGAAAGCAGTCATGCACGGGAGGCTGTGGATAGCGAAGTGACACCAGAAGTCATGAAATATAAAGGCTTCGAGGAACCAAAGACGGAGAAAGTTACCATTTCCGGAGACGGACAGACGACAGTGAAGTACTACTATAAGAGAAAGGTACATACAGTCACATTTGACGCAGATTCCGGAACATTCGCTGCAGAAAAGGGTGAGGACGACAGTAAGATCGTCGTGACCGGACGCTATGGTGCAAATATCACAGTGCCGAAAACGCCGACAAGAACAGGATACCAGTTCCTTGGCTGGGACGAAGAGGTGGAAATGACGGTTCCGGATAAAGATCTGACTTATAAAGCGCAGTGGCTGAAGATGGAATATACCCTTCAGTTCAAGACAGGAGAAGGAACGTCTGTTTCACCAATCAAAGGAAATTACGGCGACAAGATAAATACACCAGAAAATCCGACAAGAAAAGGATATATTTTCAAAAACTGGAGTGAGAATGGCAAGAAAGTCGATAACCTTCCGACGACTATGCCGGCCGAAAGCCATATTTACACAGCAATATGGGAGCGGGAGACATACCAGATTACTTATGACTTAAATGGCGGAAGCATGAAGTCCGGGGAGAAGAATCCGACGACTTACAACGTGGACACCACCGTATTTAAACTGAAAAATCCAGTCCGCGCCGGATATACATTTACAGGCTGGAGTGGAACCGAAATTACAGGAGTAAGTGACAATGTGTCTGTAAAACAGGGCTCTACAGATAACCGGACCTATAAGGCGAGCTGGAGAGAGAATACCTATCAGATTACATTTATCTTAAGTGGTACAGAGGCGAAAGGCTCCATGGCAGCCAAGACGGTCAATTACACGGAAAATGTAACACTTCCAAAATGCGGATTTACATGCAAAGGCCACTCCTTTAAGAGATGGTACACCATGGATAAGAAGGGCAAGAAGACTTATTACTCTGACCGGCAGAAGGTGTCGAAGCTGACCGATGTGAATGGAGGCGTTGTGACACTCTATCCGGAATGGGAGGCAAATGTGTACAATGTTACATTTGACTATGGTGACGGAAGAGCGAAGACAGTTAGAAAGACCAAATACGGTGATAAATACCAGTTCCCGTCAGATCCGACTCGTTACGGCTGGGAGTTCAAAGGCTGGAAAAAAGAAGGAGCCAACACAGCATTTGACATGAGTACGAAAGAGCTGCAGCTTCAGGACGCAAAAAATATTACCTTATACGCAAGCTGGAAAGCAAATTCTTTTTATCTTTACAAACCATCGGATTATGAAAACACTTACCGGGTAGATGATGATGGCAAGACTGTAAAATTTACTTTCTATGTAGACGGAAATCAGACGAAAGTGCCGACAACCGGAGATACTGGACAGAATCCGGCAGTTTATCATATGAATATGACCAATCTTTCCTACGATGCGATCCACCAGAATTACTCATCTATGGAGGTCATGGTGCTGTACAGGACTAAGAAAATTAAAGATGGTTATTCGGATCTTAAGATTTCTTATCATACAAGATCTGACAATAAAGATCATAATGACTGGCAGGTTCACACCGAGGATCTGAATAAGAATAATGGTAAGATGAGAATATGTGATTACTATCTGATGGTTGACGGTAAAATTGATGTAGACAGCCTGACACTGGAATTTGACGCTCACGGAGATAAAAGAGATGAATACGATCTTAGTAGTCTGAGTATGTATGTATTTTTCAGATAAGAGGGGGAAGAGCAGATGAGAGAAAAAGCAGGAAAAAATAAAATACTTATTGTCATTATCATCTGTCTGTGTGCGGTCATCATTGCAGGATTAATTTATTTCATGAAATTAAAAGGAGGTTCAGATTCGGCATTTAAGCCGGATCTGGATCCAAATGCGAAGACCCAGACGGCAGACGATACCGGGGAAAAGCCGACAGGAATCCGGATACCGGGCTATCCGACCATTACGATTGAGGCAGACAAAAAAGACGTGCAGATGAACCTGATGAATCCGGAAGGAAATCCATGTTACTTTACATTTGAAATCGTGCTTAACGACACAGATGAGACCATCTACACATCGAAGATGGTGGAGCCGGGGAAGGCGATTACAGAGGTGACATTAGAGAAGGCACTTGCAGCGGGAGAATATCCGGCGACCATCAAGATTACGACCGCGTCACTCACTGACGGCTCTGCCATGAACGGGGCAAATGTAGAGACTACATTAATTGCACAGTAACAGGAGGGGAGAATGATGAAAAAGAGAAGTATAAGAACAGGAATTCTTTTTGCACTACTGACTCCGGTGCTGTTAATATGTGCAGAAAATCCAATCTATGCAGCAACCACCCAGACGGCAGGAAGTGCGACAGTCAGTTATCATGTGGACCCGGCTTACCAGGTGACGATTCCGGTAGATACAAGCATGCGGTTTAATGAGACAGAAACCTCTTACGGGAATATTGTAGTAGAGCAGGCGCAGATTGAGGATGGAAAATGTATCCAGGTGTCATTGCTATCTGATCTTAACTTAAAGAATTCCAACAATTCAAAGGCAGTGATTCCTTATCAGATTTTGGCGCAGGATGAGGCGGGAAGCCGGCCATTTACATCAGCGCAGTATACAAAAGCCGGGGAAGAGACACCTCTTACTATCGCGATTAAAAAAGAAGACTGGAAGAAGGCGGTAGCCGGAGAGTACGCAGATACGGTGACATTTACGATATCATACGTGGACAAAAGTGAGTAAGGGGGCGTGCATATGAGGAAAAAGACAGAAAATTTGGATATCATTGTGGATAAAAAGACTGTCCGCATTACAACGGCAGTGTTTGTGACAGTGATGACTATACTGGCTGCAATCGCAGCGATGTTTTTTACGACCATGTTCGTTCTGGCAGCAGATGCAGGAAGCTCATCGAATTCCCAGAGCACCATTAGTACAACCGTGCCGGACTCCCATAATATCCGTGTGGAAAAAAGTCACGCAGATGTAGTGATAGAAGGGGAAGAAGATCAGACGGAAGGCAACATAGATAACTTTGTTGTGGATCGTTTTGCCGAGCCGAAGATACGGATCGCACCGGAGGAAGGATGGCAGGTTTCAAAGATACTCCTGAACGGAGAAGACGTTACGGAACAGTTCAAAGACGGATATCTGACACTGGAAGAAGTCTGCGAGGATACGACACTGGTCATTGAGACAGCAGAAGATACCAGCGGCGGCGAAAGCAAAGACCCGGACCAAGATAAGGATAAAGGAACACCGGGCGGTGGAAACGGACAGGACTCGGGCAAGAAAACTCCGATGAATAAGCTGAAAAACCGGATGGCAGCAGTCACAGGAGATGAAGCAAGACCGATGCTTTATGCACTGGCAGCAATTGCAGCGGCAGTTGTAATCAGTGTGACGGTTATAAGAAAGCGGAGAAGATAAAAAGTTTAACGAAAATTTAACAGATAAGGGAGTGTCTGATTTATGCAAATTATGTAAAACAGGCACTTCATTTGTTGGTTGAAAAGCTCTGTACCAGATTGCATTTCACGCTGAAAAAGGTACATTTCGCGCTGGCAGGAAAAGACATACAGTAATCATGGTAAAATATTGAAATATATGGAGAAAAATTGGAAAAATATAAAGGAGGAACAAGAAGATGAAAAAAATGACCCGGGTCATTGTATTTATTATGGCTGCGATTATGGTGCTGAGTATGGCTCCACAGCAGGTAAATGCGGCAGATAATATTACAAAAAGTACAGTGGCGGATAGTGTGACGATCAACAACTGGCATGAGGCAAATGCCCTTGATGACAGTACGAAAAATGTGGGACGCATATGGACGGACAAATCTGTATCCACAGGGAACATCACACTTACAAGTAGACAGAATGATTCGCAATCAGCCACAATAACGAAAAGTACAAATTCTGATTTCCTGGTAGGACTTTCTGCGCTTTCCTCCACTGCAAAAATAGTAGGACAGACAACAGTCCCACTGGATATTGTGCTGGTACTGGACGTATCAGGAAGTATGAACGATCCTGTTGGACAGACAGACAGTACGAAACGGATAAAACGGCTTAAAGAAGCCGTGAATGAGTTTATTGACAGTTCCGCAAAGGAAAATGATAAAAGAGCTGATGCGAATAAACAGAGCCGGATTGCAGTTGTAAAATTTGCTGGAGAAGAGAGTGACAAGATTGGAAATGAACAATATCGTAAGGGTCAATATTGGTACAATTATACGCAGATTGTCAGTGGATATAAGGCATATACGAGTCGTGATAAATCAGAATTGCAAGAAAAGGTGAACGCACTCAAGCCGGCTGGCGCTACTTTAGCAGATAATGCTATGGAGCTGACAAAGGAGCTTGTAAATCAAAGCAAAATTGATGAAGCAGATAACACAAATCGAAAAAATGTGAAACGGGTAGTTATATTTTTTACAGATGGAGTGCCGACAAGCTATAACGATTTTGATAAAGATGTAGCAGAAAGAGCAATAAAATCAGCAAAATCAATAAAGAAAGATGCGGATATTTATACAATCGGTGTATTTGCGGGGGCAGATGACAGCAGCCCAGAACTTTCAGAAACTGAAACATGGACAGAGACTAAAAAAGCCAATGCATTTATGCATGGACTTTCCAGCAATTATCCAATTGCAGAAAATTATACTTATGATAAACTTGGAACCCGTGCAAAGGATAGTAATGGAAATGATGCAACATATTATAAAGCAACAGACGCTTCAAGTTTGAAAGATATTTTTAAGCAGATTGGAGATGAAATCATCTCCTCAGCCCAATCACCGACTGATGTAGGACGGATTTTGCGGACATTCAAAATAAAAAAGAATGTGGAGGTAACAGACAATGGCAAAGACAATTTTTGAGGAAATGGGCGGCAAATACGAAAGGCAAGGCGATTATTTAATACCGTGCTTAACTGTACCCGCCGAAGAAGAACAGCCGATAGGCATCTGGGGACAGCGGCATTTGGATTATCTGAAGCATCACTGCAAAGTTACATACACCAATCTTCTTACAAGCGGCAGACTTAACGCTTACCTTGCCGACATTGACAGACAGGCACAGGAACGCTTTGAAAGGCTCATAGAGGGTATGAAACAGGCACA
>NZ_JAJCNF010000152.1:0-206 GCF_020560945.1 Dorea sp. 210702-DFI.3.125 | reverse complement strand
CGATGCGAGAACCAAGAGATCCGTTGTTGAAAGTTTTTAATATTTTAAAATTTCCAGTTACGAAAATTCTTGTTTTTGACAAAAATTTAATGAATAAATAAAATTGTTTGTGTTTGTTACCTCTGGGCCCCGATTGCTCGAATGCCCAAAGAAAAAGTTGCAAAGATATGAAAACTCCACAGTGTGTTGTATTGAAACGGTTTTAA
>NZ_JAJCNF010000151.1:0-209 GCF_020560945.1 Dorea sp. 210702-DFI.3.125 | reverse complement strand
AATAGACAACAACCCTGAAGATTCTTTAAGAGAAAATTCAGAACGGACATTGAATAAAATGAAGTTCGACTTCGTCGAACGGCTTTCATACTAAATTCGTGAAAGACCTCATTAAGTATTCAATGCCAACCTTAAAACAGTAAAAGGGATAAGGAAGCTAGTAGTTTTCTTGACCTGGAACGAACTTTGATTTTAAATCCGAGTCAAAT
>NZ_JAJCNF010000150.1:0-210 GCF_020560945.1 Dorea sp. 210702-DFI.3.125 | reverse complement strand
CGAATGCCAATTTCCGTGGTACGCTCACGCACTGTCACCATCATGATGTTCGATACGCCAATAGCTCCGGCAAACAAGGTACCCAACCCTACCATCCAAATCAATATTCGGACTCCCGTCATCAGATTGTCCACCATAGAGAACATGGCCTCCGCATTCAGCATCATCACTGCCTGCTTATCATCCGGAGAGATGTAATGAGCCGCCTTT